>DVIZ01000017.1 GCA_018710905.1 Candidatus Scybalomonas excrementigallinarum
ATTGCGTCAAACCATTTGAAAAGGAAAAACCCCGGAAACCGCGTAGTTCCGGGGTTTTTGACCACTTTTGATAAAGTTTAGCGCTTGCTGAACTGCGGAGCGCGACGGGCAGCCTTGAGGCCGTATTTCTTTCTTTCTTTCATTCTTGGGTCACGAGTTAAGAATCCAGCTTTCTTTAATACTGGACGGAATTCTCCGTCAGCCTGTAATAAAGCTCTAGAAATACCATGTCTGATAGCTCCAGCCTGTCCTGTGAATCCACCACCATGAACGTTTACTAATACGTCATATTTGTCAGCTGTGTTTGTAGCTGCTAATGGTTGACGAACGATTAATTTAAGTGTTTCTAATCCGAAGTATTCGTCCATATCTCTTTTATTGATAGTTACTTTACCTGTTCCAGGTACTAAATATACTCTTGCAATACTGCTTTTTCTTCTTCCAGTTCCGTAATATCTTGCACTTGCCACGATCTATTCCTCCTCAATTAATATTTAATAACTAATTCTTTTGGCTGCTGAGCTGCGTTTGCGTGTTCTGGTCCAGCGTAAACGTGTAATTTTTTAATCATGGATCTTCCTAAAGGTCCTTTTGGAAGCATACCTTTAACAGCTAATTCGATAACCTGTTCTGGTTTTTTTGCTAATTTTTCTTTTAAAGTTGTTTCTTTCATTCCACCTACATAATCAGAGTGATTGTAGTAGATTTTCTGATCCATTTTTTTACCAGTAACTTTAATTTTATCAGCATTGATAACGATTACGTTGTCACCGCAGTCCATATGTGGAGTATAGATTGGTTTATTTTTACCTCTTAATACTTTTGCGATTTCAGATGATAAACGTCCTAATGTATGTCCTGTAGCGTCAACTACATACCATTCTCTTGTAATTGTTGATGGGCTAGCCATAAAACTCTTCATGAGTAATCCTCCTTGTAAACTTATCAAATGTTTTTATATTCCAAACATCTCGTCGGGGCTATGACTTGATGTTTCTCTATAACGAATTTATGTTAAAACAGGAAATGTCCAAACCTGTTTCCTACATGATGTCACATTAAAACATTATATTATACCTATCCGTGCGTGTCAATATGTTTTTTCCAAATATCGGCGGTTTTTTTATGTTATCCACACAAAAACGAAAAGAAAATCACATAGAATCAAAAAAAGAAAGCATCTTATCCACAATCTTTCTTTTTTTATCCACTAGTTATCCCTTTTCTTAGGCAGATTGTTATCTCAATTTAATCAAAATTCTTTTACTTTTTAACAATCTCCGATGGAAGTCGTTCTATCACGCTTAAACGCTCCTCACCCAATTTAAGAGATTGCCCATTAGTAAATCCATTTAGTACAACATGCTCCACATTGGACATATGGCGAACTAATTGAATACATTCCATAAAAGACAGATTCACAATAGAAAAATTCGTTTTATAATGCTTTGGTATTTCTTCTTTTCTTGAAAACACAGGTAAACACTCACTGCCATCTTGTATAGAAACGGTCTTTGGTTTTAGGCGAATTGGTTCTTTTGTAGAAACTTCTTCTCCTCTTTGTGCTTGATCTAATTTTTTCTGATCTTCCTTTGATACTTCTACCGTCATTGGCACCCATACATCCGAATCTCGTAAACAACGCATAACGAGAATCAAATTGTCTTTGTTTGGTTCTTTTACAAACTGATGAATGAGATAACTTAACACTCTTCCGTCTTGTAACTGTTCCTTTGTCACTCCCATCGTTCTTCCCTACTTTCCATTTTTACTTACTATTTTTTCTTTTTATTCTCACTTTACTTAAGACTTTTCATTTCCGTTTTTAATTTCGCTTATCATCTTTATCTTTTCAATATTTAATTTCCACTAATGTCAAACCTCTTGCCGGCGCTGTTGGCCCAGCTTTACTGCGATCACAAGCCTCTAAAATAGACTTAACATCTTCTGGCTCTCCATATCCAAGTCCAACTCTCGTTAATGTTCCTACGATGATTCTTACCATATTGTAAAGGAAACCATTGCCTGTAATCGTAATATGCACTACATCTTCTTTATCTTTTTCCACATCTAAAGCATAGACGGTTCTCACTGTGGATTTTACTTGTGCTCCTGCGGAACAAAAACTTTTAAAATCATGTTCTCCAACAAGGTAGGTAGCTGCTTTTTTCATTGCTTCTATATTAAGGGGATAATGAATAAAATCCGCATAGAGCCGATGCATTGGATCTGGAAAAGTACGATTTAATATTTTATATTCATAGGTCTTTACCGTATCACAATATCTCGGATGAAAATCACTTTCTACTTCTTCTGACTTTTGAACAATAATATCATCTGGTAACCGTTGATTTAACGCATAAGAAATCTTTTCTCCTGGGATTCTTGTCTCAGAATCAAACACAGCCACATTTCCTTTTCCATGGACACCAGAATCTGTTCGGCTAGCGCCAATTACTTGGATTTCTTCTTTTAATAAAGCGCTTAAACAGCGATTCAACTCCCCTTCAATGGTCTTTCCATTATTTTGCACTTGCCAACCACAATAGTTCGTCCCATCATAGGCAACGATTAATTTAAAACGCTTCATAAACTTTTCTTATTTCCTTTCTTTTCAAAACAATAACAGGCATACGAAACCATCTTGTCATGCTGTTTTTTTACCACATGATGGTATAAAATGTTTTTCTTATAGTAGAATTCGAAGTACAATAATTCCAATGAAATAAGCCAGAACGATTAAGTAGCTTATATAATCTCTTTTTTCATATACAAGAGGTTTCATTCTCGTTCTGCCTTCTCCTCCATGATAACAACGAGCTTCCATTGCCATAGCCAAATCGTTAGAACGACGGATCGCTGCTATAAAGAGTGGTACCATAATCGGAATTAAACCATGTACTTTTTCTTTTAACGTTCCTCGGTTAAAGTCTGCCCCTCTTGCTGCCTGTGCTTTCATGATTTTATCCAATTCTTCTGTTAAAATCGGAATAAAACGAAGAGCAATGGCCATCATCATCGCCACTTCATGGACAGGTACTTTTACAACTTTTAAAAATTGAAAAAGACGTTCTAATCCATCTGTCAATGCGGTTGGCGTCGTTGTAAATGTCATTAATGAAGAGCCAATGACTAAATAAACTAAACGAATTGCTAAAAATACTGCCAGTCGGATTCCTTCTTTTGTAATATGCAAAAATCCTATGGAAACAATCGCTTCTCCTGGAGTAAATAACATATTAATGATAACAGAAAATAATAATAAAATAATAATTGGTTTCAGTCCCTTTAAAATAAACTTTAATGGAACTTTTGAAATCTTTATCATAATGGCTAAAAATAAGGTTGCCACACCATAGGTAAGTATGGAATTTCCTATAAATAAACTGATAATGAAAAAAACCGTTCCCATAATTTTTGTTCTCGGATCTAAGCGATGCAACACCGAATGAGAGGGATAATATTGCCCAATTGTAATATCTCTTATCATTGTCTTTCTCCCCCTTTTTTCAACACTCTTAAAATTTCTTTTGTGGCCTCTTCCATATGAATAATATCGGTTCTTACAGGAAAGCCTTTTTCTTTTAACTCATTCATAATATAAGTGACTTCTGGAGCGGATAGTCCAATCCATTCTAACTCTTTATAATGGGCAAAAACATTTTTTGGCGTATCATCAAATACTTTTTCTCCATGATTCATAACAATAAGGCGATCTACATAATGAGCCAAATCTTCCATACTATGGGATACTAAAATAACCGCAATTCCTTTTTCATCATGAAGTTTTTTAATCTGATCCAAAATCTCGGTTCTTCCTATAGGATCAAGACCTGCTGCTGGTTCATCTAAAATCAAATATTCTGGATTCATAGCGAGAACTCCTGCAATGGCAACACGACGTTTTTGTCCTCCTGACAACTGAAATGGCGATTTATCATAAAGCTCCTCTGGAAAACCAACAAGTTGTAAGGCTTCTCTCGCTCGCTCTTTTACTTCTTCTTCTGAAAATCCTTGATTTTTTGGCCCGAAACAGACATCTTCAAAAACAGTAGCTTCAAACAGTTGGTATTCTGGATATTGAAACGTCAATCCCACTTTTCTTCTTAAACTATCGAGATCAAAATCTTTCTTATAAATATCTTGTCCATCATAAGTAATCGTGCCTGAAGTCGCTTTTTCTAATCCATTTAAATGTTGAATCAGCGTTGATTTTCCAGAACCTGTATGTCCAGCAATTCCAACAAACTCTCCTTTTTTAATTTCTAAATTAATATCTTTTAGCGCCTGCTTTTCATAAGCCGTTCCTTGGCTATAAAAATAATTGACATTTTCTAATTTAATTGACATAACTGTTCCACCAACTCCTCTTTTGTTAAAATATCTGTCCGAATATTGACGCCAGCTTTTTTCAACTGATACGCTAACTCTGTGGAAGCAGGTACCTCTAATCCATAGCTTTTCATCGTCTCTACTTCTCTAAAAATTTCACGAGGACTTCCCTTTAGCACTACTTTTCCATGATCCATAACATAAACTTTATCGGCATCGATCACTTCGTTCATATTATGGGTAATTAAAATAATGGTAATTTTTTTCTCACGATTTAATTCATGAACAGCTTCAATGACATCTTTTCTTCCAATCGGGTCAAGCATTGCCGTTGGCTCGTCCAAAACAATACATTCTGGCTCCATAGCCACAACTCCTGCAATTGCAATTCTTTGCTTTTGCCCTCCCGATAATTTATTCGGCGAATGTTCTCGATAAGCAGTCATATTTACCGATTCTAAACTCTTTAACACTCTTTCCCAAATCTCTTTTGTTGGGACTCCAAGATTTTCTGGACCAAATGCCACATCTTCCTCTACCACTGTCCCGATGATCTGATTATCTGGATTTTGGAATACCATTCCTGTCGTTTGCCTAATATCCAATAAATGGCTATCATCTTTTGTGTCCATTTCTTTCACATAAATCGTCCCACTTGTCGGTTTTAAAATGGCATTTAAGTGTTTGGCAAGGGTAGACTTTCCAGAGCCATTATGCCCTAAAATAGCCACAAATTCGCCTTGTTCAATATCGATGGTAACACCATTCACCGCTTGAACGGACTCTTCTACTTCCCCTTGTTCATTTCGCTTTAAGTATTCATAAATAACATCTTTTATTTTAATAATACTCATTATGCACCTCACTTTCTAACGAGCACTCTCTTTTCCTTTTATAGCGATGGTTTTGTTATTTTTTCTAAGAAAATATCTATTGATAGTTTAGAATAATCTACTCTAGATTGCAAGAAAAAGAAATTTCCACTATTCTTTTTCCCTTTCTTTCATTATAATGTTATTGGGATCGGCAATACTTATTATAACTGACAACAAAATATTTTAAGACTTAGGAGGAAATACACAAATGTTAAACGACATTTTAACTGCCATTAATGACTTTATGTATACGTACCCCTTACTAATACTTTTATTCGGAGCGGATATTTACTTTACGATTCGTACCCGATTTGTTCAGGTACGATTACTCAAAAATTCGATTCAAGTAATTGGAGAAAAAGCAGCCGTAGAAGACGGTATGAAACAAGTGTCTTCTTTTCAGGCTTTGATGATCTCCACCGCTTCCCGTGTTGGAACTGGTAATATTGCAGGAATCGCCACTGCAATCGCAGTTGGTGGCCCTGGTGCGGTCTTTTGGATGTGGCTTATGGCACTTCTTGGCGGAGCTTCTGCCTTTATTGAAAGTACATTAGCCCAAGTCTACAAAATTAAAGATGGAAAAGATTTCCGTGGTGGCCCTTCTTATTATATGGAAAAAGCGTTGAAAAAACGCTGGCTTGGTATTTTATTTTCTATTCTTTTAATTATCTGTTTTGCTTATGGTTTTAACGGATTACAATCTTTTAATATTTCTTCTGCTTTGGCTTATTATATTCCAAATTATAATGAAACGCATATTCCAGCCATTGTAGGACTTGTGTTAGCTGCTGCAACTGCCTTTGTTATTTTCGGCGGTGTCCATCGCATTGGTTTTATCACTTCTGTTATTGTACCAATTATGGCAATCGGTTATTTATTAATGGGATTTGTTACGATCCTTATGAATCTATCCGAAATGCCTCATGTCTTTGCTATTATTTTCAAAGGTGCTTTTGATTTCCAAGCAATTTTCGGTGGAATTGCAGGAAGCGCTGTTGTAATTGGTATCAAACGTGGGCTGTTTTCTAACGAAGCTGGTATGGGTAGTGCCCCAAATGCATCTGCCTCCGCTAGTGTTAGCCATCCTGCAAAGCAAGGTCTCGTTCAAGTGTTATCTGTTTTTATTGACACTCTACTCATTTGTTCCGCTACCGCTATGATGCTTCTTATTTCAGGCGTAGAAGGTGTACCAAATGTATTAGATGGAATTCCATTCGTTCAAAAAGCCATTTCAGCCAATGTTGGACAATGGGGAATTCATTTTATCACTTTTTCCATTTTCGCCTTTGCTTTTAGCAGTTTAGTTGGAAACTACTACTATGCAGAGTCCAATATTCTATTTATCAAAAATAGTAAAGTATTGCTTTTCATTTTCCGCATCACTTGTTTAATCGCCGTCTTCTTAGGGGCACAAGCCGATTTCTCCGTTATTTGGAATATTGCGGATATTACAATGGGATTCATGGCAACTGTCAATATTATTTCTATTTTATTATTAGGAAATATTGCTATTAAAGTGCTAAAAGACTATGAAAAACAATTAAAAACTGGAAAGAACCCTGAATTCCATGCAAAAGAAGTTGATATCGACAACACCGATTGCTGGAATGATTAAATAACTTTACATTTTTATAACAAAAAGCCCTAGGAGAATTTCTTCTTCTAGGGCTTATATAAATCATGTACCAGATTATACTAATTCAATGATAACTTCCATAGCAGCGTCACCTTTACGCTGTCCGATCTTAACGATTCTTGTGTATCCACCTTTACGATCTGCATATTTTGGTGCGATTTCTTCGAATAATTTGTCTGCTAAGTCAACTTTCTTTGTGTTAGCTTTCTTTTTAGCAAGTTCTGTAGGAACTTCTGTTACTGGGTATAAGAAGCTTAACATCTGTCTTCTTGCATGTAAACGAGAAGGCATATCTTTTTTGATTTCTTTAGAAACTGTTTCGTATACAGTTACTTTCTTTCCATCAACAACTTCTTTTACTCTCTTACCGTTTTCATCTTTTTTAGCAACTTTAGCTTCAACAGTAACTGTTTCAAAGTTGTCTTTTTCTCTTACAGCTAAAGCGATGAAAGATTCAGCGATTTTTCTGATTTCTTTTGCTTTTGCTTCTGTTGTACGGATTTTTCCGTTGTATAAAAGATTTGTTACCTGATTTCTTAATAATGCTTTTCTCTGGTTAGATGTTCTACCTAATTTTCTGTATTTAGCCATGATTAAATGGACCTCCTATGGTTTGGTTATTCACTATGCCTACTATTCTTCAGCCTAAGTGGGTCGTTATTTGCAACAGATTTCAGACTGATGCAGGATTCATTTAAAAAAACTACTTACGCCTGCGTCTTACTCTCCTAAATAAATATATGATTAAGCCTCTTCACTTGCGTTAAGTTCAAGACCTAATTCTTTTAATTTTGCTAAAACTTCTTCTAATGATTTACGTCCTAAGTTACGAACTTTCATCATATCTTCTGGAGTTTTATTTGTAAGTTCTTCAACAGTGTTGATTCCTGCTCTCTTTAAGCAGTTGTATGAACGAACAGATAATTCTAATTCATCGATGTTCATTTCAAGAACTTTTTCTTTTTCATCGTCTTCTTTTTCTACCATAACTTCTGCAGTTTTTGCATTTTCAGAAAGATCAATGAAGAGATTTAAATGCTCACTTAAAACTTTTGCTGCAAGAGAAACTGCTTCATCTGGAGCTAAAGTTCCGTTTGTGAATACATCTAATGTGAGTTTATCATAATCTGTAATCTGACCTACACGAGTATTTTCTACTGTTAAATTTACGCGTTCTACAGGTGTGTAAATAGAATCTACTGCAATTACATCGATTGCACTATCTTCATTTTTGTTCTTATCAGCACCTACATATCCGCGTCCTTTTGTAATGGTTAATTCCATATCTAATTTACAGTCAGCACCACCATTGCAAGTTGCAATTACTAAATCTGGGTTTAAAATCTCAATGTCGCTATCAACATTGATGTCTGCTGCTGTAACAACGCCATCACCTGCAAATTCAATATAAGCATGTTTTGGCTCATTTGTTGTGCTGTTGTTTTTAATTGCTAATTCTTTGATGTTTAAGATGATCTCTGTTACATCTTCTTTGACTCCAGGGATGGAGCTGAACTCATGTAAGACACCTTTGATCTTAACAGAGCTTACAGCAGAACCAGGTAAAGAAGAAAGCATAATTCTTCTTAAAGAATTACCCAGAGTGGTACCGTAACCTCTCTCTAATGGCTCAACAACAAAACGACCATATCTGTTATCTTCTGAAATCTCTGCGATTTCGATTCTTGGTTTTTCAAATTCAAACATTGCGGACCCTCCTTATGGGTGATCTGATTCTTTGAGGGCAGTTGTTCCAAACTGCAACCGATTTTGAAATACAAATTTATAGAGCAGGTTCGGAACATACCTGCTTTGTAACGTCAAAACTCCATGCGCAATCTTACAACGCTACGCATGGGTTTTAACTTTACATTAAATCGATTTTCTTTTGTGTAGGAAAAAGCCATTGAATTACAAAGACGTTTCTGACACAGAAGAAATAGCCACTGGCTAACTCGATTATTATTTAGAATATAATTCGACGATTAATGTTTCATTAACTGGAACGTCGATTTGATCTCTTGTTGGGAGTTCTTTCACTACTCCTGATAAGTTTTCATGGTTAGCTTCTAACCAAGCTGGAACTAATCTTCCTTCTGTTACTTCTAAGATGTCTTTGTATCTCTGAGAAGATTTGTATTTTTCAGCGATTTCAATTACATCGCCAGCTTTTACTAAGTAAGATGGAATGTTAACAACTTTACCGTTAACTAATACATGTTTGTGGTCAACGATCTGTCTACATTCTTTTCTTGTTCTTCCGTATCCAAGACGGAACATTACGTTATCAAGTCTTGACTCTAATAAGATCATTAAGTTAGGACCTGTTAAACCTCTCATTTTTGTTGCTTTTGCAAAGTAGTTTCTGAAAGGTTTTTCTAAAACGCCATAAATGAATTTCGCTTTCTGTTTTTCACGAAGCTGAAGTCCATATTCACTTAACTTTCTATTTGCTCTATTTAAACTTCTGTTAGATTTTTTATCGATTCCCATATAAACAGGATCAAGACCTAAAGATCTACATCTTTTTAGGACTGGAGTTCTATCTACTGCCATTCTCGTATCCTCCTATTATACTCTTCTACGTTTTGGTGGACGGCATCCGTTGTGTGGTACTGGTGTAACGTCTTTAATGCTTGTTACTTCAAGACCGCAAGCTTGAAGTGCACGAATTGCTGCTTCTCTTCCTGATCCTGGTCCTTTTACCATAACTTCTACTGTCTTTAATCCATGAACCAATGCTGCTTTAGTAGCTGTTTCAGCTGCCATCTGTGCTGCATAAGGAGTAGACTTTCTTGAACCTCTGAATCCAAGTCCGCCTGCACTTGCCCAAGAAAGAGCATTTCCTTCTGCATCGGTTAATGTAACGATTGTATTATTAAAAGATGACTGAATGTGAGCCTGTCCGCGCTCAACGTTCTTACGAACACGTTTCTTTGTCACTTTTTTAGTAACTTTTTTTGCTGCCATTACTTAAACCTCCTGCTGGTTTATCTATCAACTGTTATTTATTATTTCTTCTTGTTTGCTACTGTTCTCTTAGGACCCTTACGAGTTCTAGCGTTAGTCTTTGTCTTCTGTCCACGAACTGGAAGACCTTTTCTATGACGGATTCCTCTGTAGCATCCGATTTCCTGTAAACGTTTGATGTTTAATGCAATTTCTCTTCTTAAATCACCTTCAACCATGTACTGCTCGTTGATGATTTCGCTTAATCTTTTAACTTCTTCATCTGTTAAGTCGCGTACACGAGTATCTGGGCTAACATTTGCTTCTTTAAGGATTTTATCTGCGCTTGGTCTACCGATACCATAGATGTAAGTAAGACCGATTTCTACGCGTTTTTCTCTTGGTAAATCAACACCTGAAATACGAGCCATGTGTCTTTGCACCTCCGCTAAATTTTCATTGTCTAAGGAATGTTCTATGTATCCGCGTACGGTGAAATGTTCATACATATCACAGACCTTAAGCCTGTTTGTTTCTACTATTTTTATATTTTAATGACGATTTTATATTTTTAACTAACACGAACAACCCATCCTGGTGGTTCGCATTACAGCCGCTTACAAATTTTAAATACCGAAATGGTATTATACATGATTCCACAACAAAAAGCAAGTACGAAAATTAACCTTGTCTCTGTTTGTGTTTTGGATTTTCGCAAATAATTCTAATTGCGCCTTTTCTTTTGATTACCTTGCATTTTTCGCAAATAGGTTTTACAGATGCTCTAACCTTCACAGCAATCTCTCCTTTCAAAAAAAGTTCCCTACTAGCATATCACTAAAATTTGTAAATTGCAAGAGGAAATTTACTTAAATTTACTTATCTCTCCAAATAATTCTTCCTTTTGTTAAATCATATGGAGACATTTCTAAAGTTACTTTATCACCAGGTAAAATCTTAATGAAATTCATTCTTAATTTACCACTGATGTGCGCTAATACAATATGTCCATTTTCTAGTTCAACTTTAAACATAGCGTTTGGTAATTTTTCAACTACCGTTCCTTCGATTTCAATTACATCGGCTTTAGCCATAGGGTGTGCCCTCCTCTTAAATTAAATTTCCATATTATTGTTTTTGTTCTATTTCATCACCAATTGTGAGAAACTCTGGTTCTCCTTTTGTAATCAACACTGTATTTTCATAATGTGCTGAAAGGGAACCATCTTCTGTTATTACTGTCCATTCATCGTCAAGCCAGCTTACATCATAAGCTCCTTGATTGATCATTGGTTCTACTGCAAGAGTCATACCTGCTTGTAAACGGATGCCTCTTCGTCTTGTTACAAAGTTTGGAATCTGTGGATCTTCATGAAGATTTGTTCCAATTCCATGACCAACTAAGTCTCGTACAACAGAATATCCAAAGCTTTCCGCATAGGACTGAATTGCCCTTGCGATATCAACTAAATGATATCCTTCCTTTGCATATTTCATACCTTCAAAGAAACTCTGTCTTGTTACCTCAATTAACTGTTTTGCTTCTTTGCTAATCTCTCCAACAGCGTGGGTTCTAGCAGCATCGGAATGGTATCCTTTATAGATACATCCACAGTCAAGGCTTACAATATCTCCTTCTTTGATGATTCTTTTCTCACTTGGTATTCCATGAACTACTTCATCATTAATGGAAACACATACGGAGGCTGGATATCCATGATAATTTTTAAAATTTGGAATGCAACCATAACTTCTTATGACCTCTTCTCCAATTCTATCAATATCCTTTGTGGACATTCCCGGCTTCAATGCTTTTTTCATCTCCGTGTGAGCGATTGCAAGAATTCTTCCTGCTTCTCGCATGAGTTCAATTTCTCTTTCTGATTTAATTGATACAGACATATCTATGCTCCTAAGATTGTGACAATTGCCGCAAAAACGTCATCCATATTTTGAGTTCCATCAACGGTTCTTAAAATACCAACTTCTTTGTAGTAATCGATAAGAGGCTGTGTCTGATCATGATAAACTTTCAAACGTTTCTGAACAGTTTCTGCCTTATCATCATCTCTTAAGATTAATTCTTTTCCACATACATCGCAAACTCCTTCTGTTTTTGGAGCGTTGTATTTGATATGATAAGTTGCACCACAACCAACACAAGCTCTTCTTCCAGCCATTCTGCTTACGATACTTTCATCTGGAACATCCACATCAATTGCAAAGTCAAGAGTCTGATTTGCATTTTTTAATGCTTCTGCCTGAGAAATTGTTCTTGGGAAACCATCTAAAATAAATCCATTTGCACAGTCTTCTTTCTGAAGGCGATCCACGACAAGATCAACGGTTAATTCATCTGGTACAAGTAACCCCTGATCCATATATTCTTTTGCTTTTCTTCCCAATTCTGTACCTTCTTTAATGTTTGCACGGAAAATATCACCTGTTGAAATATGAGGAATACCATATTTATTAGCAATCATTTTTGCCTGTGTTCCTTTTCCTGCGCCAGGTGCTCCTAGCATTATAATTTTCATTTGAGAATACCTCCAAAATTTAAAACAAAACACGAATAAGCTGTAGTGACACTACAGCTTATACTTTACTTAATCGTTCAAAAATCCTTTATAGTGACGGACTAACATTTGAGACTCAATCTGTTTAATTGTTTCAAGAATTACACCAACTACAATGATTAAAGATGTACCACCAAAAGATACATTTGCACTAAATACACCTGATGCAATAATTGGAATTACTGCAATGATGATTAATCCACATGCACCAATGAAAATAATGTAATTTAACATCTGAGTTAAATATTCAGAAGTTGGTTTACCAGGACGAATACCTGGAATAAATCCGCCTTGCTTTTTCATATTATTTGCAACTTCCAATGGATTGAAAGTGATTGAAGTATAGAAATAAGCAAAGAAAATTAATAAACCAATATAGATCAATAAACCAAGTGTACGTTTTGGATGATCAGCATCAAACCAAGTTGTCTGGTTTAAACTGATGATCGCCTTTTGAATAAATCCAGTTGGTTCCAGATCAACAGAAAATAAATTACTAATAATCAATGGGAACTGCATAATAGAAGATGCAAAGATAACTGGAATAACACCTGCCGTATTCACTTTTAAAGGAATATGGCTTCCTTGTGCTCCCATCATCTTACGTCCCTGCATTTTTTTTGCATATTGTACAGGAATTCTTCTTTCTGCATCTTGTAAAAGTACAACTAAAACCGTTGTTATTAAGATAACTAAAACAATAATAACAGCTGCAATGATACCAGTTGTTATTGCTTGACCTTTTACAAATTTTTCATATAATTTATAGAAGTCGCCAGGCATTCTTGATACGATATTAATTA
>DVIZ01000197.1 GCA_018710905.1 Candidatus Scybalomonas excrementigallinarum
CCTCAAAGGGAATTCAACGCTATTGGTTGCTGATGTCTTTGGCATATTTTATTTGTTGTACAGGGGTACAAGGCAGCACTTCTTTTACCGATGGATATCATACTATCTGTACGATTATTCGTCAGGAAAAATACAGTATATTTTTCAATATGCCAAGTCAGGTGGTAGTTTTGACGAATTATTAAAAATGATAGGGTAGTTTTGTACATTTTTTTAAATTTGCTCATTTATAGTTTTTTATGTTAAGATACCTTTATACGAATACACTTCGTATAAAATTCAAAACATACTGGAGAGGAAACTATGAGTAACACAAAATCAACACTTTTAACCGAAGGTTCCATATGGAAAAAGATCGTGGCATTTGCCATCCCTCTTTTTTTTGGGAACTTATTTCAACAGCTCTACAATACTGCGGACTCCTTAATCGTTGGAAACTTTTTAGGCAGCGATGCATTAGCTGCCGTCAGTTCTTCTGGAAATCTTATTTTCCTTTTAGTCGGATTTTTCAACGGCATTTCCATGGGTGCAGGTGTCGTTATCGCCCGCTACTATGGAGCAAAAGATGAAGAAAAAGTACAACTATCCGTACATACGACTATCGCTTTTGGTCTTATTGCAGGGATTATTTTAACGGTTCTTGGAGTAGTTCTTGCCCCACAAATACTAGTTTGGATGGGAACTCCAAAAGATGTTCTTGTCAACTCTATTGTTTATTTCCGAATTTATTTCTTAGGCTCTATTGCCTTTGTACTTTACAACATTTTCGTCGGAATTTTACAATCTTCTGGTGACAGTAAACACCCATTAAAATATTTGATTATTTCTTCTTGTGTGAATATTGTGCTTGATTTACTATTTGTTGGCGTATTCCATCTTGGAGTTGGTTCTGCTGCCTTTGCAACAATTATTTCCCAATTTACAAGTGCAATCCTATGCTTTATCCGCCTTCTTCGCACAACAGAATCCTATCGAGTATCCATTCAGAAGATTAAAATCAATGGATTGATGTTAAAGCAAATTATTTCTAATGGTTTACCTGCAGGTTTTCAAAATTCCATTATTGCCTTTGCCAATGTTATTGTACAAACAAATATCAACAGCTTTGGTAAAATGGCTGTGGCAGGTTGTGGTGCTTATTCCAAAATTGAAGGCTTTGGCTTTTTACCAATCACTTGCTTTGCCCTTTCTCTTACAACCTTTATCAGCCAAAACTTAGGGGCACAAAAATACGATCGTGTGAAAAAAGGTGCGAAATTTGGAATTCTTTGTTCCATCACTATGGCAGAAATCGTAGGAATTGCCATCTACTTTTTATCTCCATTACTGATTCGCGCATTTAACAATGATCCCGAAGTTATTGCCTTTGGTACAGCGCAAGCAAGAACGGTTACCCTATTTTATTTCTTGCTCTCTTTTTCTCACTGTATTGCTGGTATTTTAAGAGGGGCAGGAAAATCAACCGTTCCAATGTTTGTTATGATGCTCTGCTGGTGTATTGTCCGCGTTTCTTATATTACAATTATTGTAAAATATATTCCTGTTATCAACGCGATTTTCTGGGCATACCCTCTGACTTGGTTCTTAAGCTCGATTATATTCTTAATCTATTTGTTAAAAGTCGATTGGGTTCATGCCTATACGAAAAGGGGATAACCATGAAACACTTCTATTATAGATCGGAACTGTAATTTTTTGTATCATTATTTTTCTTTCTTTGCAAAATAAGGGATTTTTCTAGTTTGTTTTTATACCTGATAATGGTATAATAGAAGTAATAAAAGGGGATTTTAAAGAAAGGAGAACATCTATGGAGAATCGAGAATATAAAGACAGTATGTTTAAAGATCTGTTTAGTATTCCTGAGTATTCAGTTGAATTAATCAATGCACTTTTAGATACTAATTATAAAATAGAAGATATAAAAAATGTAACTTTATCTAATGTTTTAAGAAAAGATATTTATAATGATTTAGCTTTTTTAACAACAGGGAATGAATTAATTGTATTAATTGAGCATCAATCAACACTAAATTGTAATATGCCACTTCGTATGTTGCTATATTTAGTAGATGAGTACAAGCGAATTATAGATTCTCAAAATTTAAACCTATATCGTAATAAGCTAATTAAACTCCCAACTCCTAAATTTTTTGTTATCTATACGAATGAACAAGCGGAAGAAAAGTCAATCTTAAAGCTTTCTGATTCTTTTGACGGACAAACAACATTTGAATTAGAAGTTATATGCTATAATATTTTAAAACCCAATATACTTGGCAATAAATCAAAAACACTCCAAGATTACGCCACATTCATCCAACTGGTAATCTCTTATATAAAAGATAGAAAAAACTTAAAAGAAGCAATTGAACTTGCCATGATAGAGTGTCAAAAATCGGAAACTTTAAAAACCTATTTAAACAATAAGAAAAGCGAGGTGTTTGATATGTTGGCATTAGAATTTGATATTGATAAATTAAAAGCGGCTAGTTATGAAGATGGAATTGAAGATGGACGTAAAGAAGGGCGTAAAGAAGGACGTGAAGAAATGATAAAGGCATTTTTTCAGTCTGGAATATCCATTGAACAAATAGCAAAAGCAGTGAAACTGCCAAAAGAAAAAATTCTTCAGATCATCGAAGAAAAATAATGAAAAACACGAAGGGGATGTTACACAAATTATTGTGTGACATCCCCTTCCTTTGCATAAAACAATGATTTTGAAACTATGTTTACATTAAGTTTACATTAAGTTTGCATCAATTATGGCAGCTGACCATCAACGACATTTTAAAGGAATTGACTCTCATATAATTGATAATAAGCTCCTTTTTTCGCCATTAATTCCTCGTGATTTCCTGATTCCATAATATTTCCTTGATCGATAACAAAGATTCGATCTGCCTTTCGGATCGTAGACAGACGATGAGCAATTACGAAAGAAGTTCTACCTTTCAACAAGCTTTCAATGCCCTGCTGTACTAATCGCTCTGTATGGGTATCAATACTTGATGTTGCCTCATCTAATATCAATATTCTTGGATCCGATACCATCGTTCGAGCAAAGGCCAATAACTGTCTTTGTCCAATGGATAGTTGGCTTCCTCGCTCGCTAATCTCGGTATCATATCCATGTTCTAATTCCATAATAAATTCATGAGCATGGACCGCTTTTGCAGCTGCAATAATTTCTTCTTCCGTAGCATCAAGGCGTCCATAGCGAATATTTTCTTTAATCGTGCCAGAAAACAAGAAATTATCCTGCGTCATAATTCCCATTTGTTTTCTTAAACTATGTAAGGAAACTTTTTTTAAAGAGTATCCATCTAAGAAAATATCACCTTTCGTCACCTCATAAAAACGGCTAATTAAATTGACAATCGTTGTCTTTCCCGCTCCTGTTGGACCAACTAAAGCGATCGTTTCTCCTGCTTTTACTTGGAAGTTTACATCTTTTAATACAAACTTTTCTGGTGCATCTTGATAAGCAAAGCTCACATGATCAAACGTAACTTCTCCTAAAATACTTGGAAGTTCCTCTGCCTTTTCACAGTCCGTAATATCCGCTTTTGTATCCAAAATATCAAAAACACGCTCTGCTGCGGATAAATTAGTTGTCAACTTATTATAAAAGTTTGCTAAGTTTCTAATTGGACTCCAAAACATGGATAAGTACGTGGAGAATGCGAGGAACGTTCCGATTTCTACCTTTCCCACTCCAATGACACGAATCCCAATATAGTATAATAAAAATGCTCCAATTCCCCATGTAATTTCAACAACAGGTCCAAATCCATCGGCTAACCGCACTGCACCGATAAAAGAATCTCTTTGTTCTTCTGCCATATGATAAAAATCTTTTCTCGTCTCTTCTTCCGCCGCAAAACTTTGTACAATACGGATTCCTGAAAAGTCTTCGTGGACAAAGGCATTTAAATTGGAGTTTTTCTTTCTATGAATCTGCCAAAGTTTATGGGCTTTTGTCTGAATAAAAAACATTCCTGCTGCTAATAATGGCAGTGTAATAAATGCGGATAACGCAAGAGAAACATTTTTCACAATCATAATGATGGCAATCCCTACAATTGTAATAAAATCTGGAATCAACTTTATTACACTATCCGATAATACATCTTTTAACGCATTTACATCGCCAATAATTCGAGCTAATATTTTTCCCGTTGGTCTGCTATCAAAGAAATGAAAGCTCAGCGTTTGAATATGTTCAAACAGATCTTCTCGAATGCGAAGTAATATATCATTGGACACTTTTGCCATAATCAACATACGAATAGACATTCCTATGGCATAAATACAAAAAAGTATCACTGCCAAAATTCCAATTTCCAATAATCCTTTGATATCTTTTTGCGCCACATTCACATTCACGGCTCTTTCTACCAATAAAGGCCCGATCATGCTAATCCCAACCGTAATTGCCATAATAATTGCTACAATGACCAATTCCTTTGGATAGCGCAACAAATAGCGATAGAGCCTTAGCAATGTATCTTTTTTCAGTACCTCTTTTTGCTCTTCATCTTCTCGGATTGCATTTACTGCCATAATGTCTCCTCCTCTCCATATTGAACACAGTACGTCTGATAATACTCTCCTTTTTTCTTCATAAGCTCATCATGATTTCCTCGTTCTACAATTTCTCCATCTCTTAAAATTAAAATTTCATCGGCATTCCGAACAGCGGATATTCGATGCCCAATAATAATTTTTGTAGCATTTTTTACTTGTTCTAAGTTTTTATGAATTTCTTGTTCGGTTTCCATATCAAGAGCAGAAGTGGAATCGTCTAAAATAAGAATCGGAGTTTCTTTTGCAATGGCCCTTGCAATACTAATTCTTTGTTTTTGTCCTCCTGATAACCCAACTCCTCGCTCTCCAACGACGGTTTCATATCCTTCTTCCAAATTTTCGATAAAGGAAGAGGCACTGGCATGAGAAGCTGCCCATTCTACCATTTCTCGATCAAGAAATTCTTTTCGTCCTGTTTTAATATTTTCCTCTACCGTATCAGAAAATAAAAATACATCTTGCAATACAACCGCCATGCTACTTCTCAGCTGAGCGATAGAAAGATCTTTAATATCGACTCCATCTAAAAGAATTCTACCTTCACTCGTATCATAAAAACGCTGAAGAAGTTGAATAATCAAAGTCTTCCCTGAACCTGTAACACCCATAATTCCTAGCGTTTTCCCCGCTTTTAAGGAAAAATTGATATGTTTTAATACTTCTTTTCCTTGGAAAGAAAGCCCTACATTTTCAAAAGTAACATCCCCTTTTACTTCTTTTAATACACTTGGATTTTCTGGTGTTTGAATCTCTGGTTCTTCTTTTAAGATTTTTTGAATCTTCTT
>DVIZ01000198.1 GCA_018710905.1 Candidatus Scybalomonas excrementigallinarum
AATGTAACTATTAATTGTATAGATGGGAATTGGATGAGGGGAGTTCCTCTTAGATGTCCTTACCTCTATACCATAGAAAGAATAAATATGTAAGCTATTTTTATTGCTTACAAACTTATTATACGAGGAGAAAGTACTATGGTATTTTATTTTACTGGAACAGGTAACAGTCTTTATATAGCAAAACAAATAGAAGAAAATCCGATCAGTATTCCACAAGTTATGAGGCAGAAACATATGGAATTTACAGCAGAACGTATCGGAATTGTTGCTCCTGTCTATGGACATGAGGTTCCTCTCATGGTTAAATCGTTTCTAAAAAAAGCAACTTTTCATACGGATTACTTCTATATGATTTTGACCTATGGAAATCGTCATGGGGGAGCCGCAGAACTGGCAAAGCAGTTTTGTGATGAATGCGGCATCACTGTCAATTATATCAATGTTATAGTGATGGTAGATAATTGGCTGCCGAGTTTTGATATGGAGGAACAGAAACAAATAGACAAGAAAATTCCTGAGAATATGGCTTTGATTTTGGCGGAGCTGAACGCTCGCAAAAATAAGATTGCAGAAGTAATAGATACGGACAGGGAGGCACACCAGCAATTTCTTGAACGTATGAAGCAGATGCCGACGGATGCATGGCAGTATCTTTTGCAGGTTACAGATACCTGTATTGGTTGTGGCATTTGTGAAAAGGTATGCCCATCCTCTTCGATCCATCTAGAGGATGGAAAAGCGGTGTATCTTCCGGAAAATTGTCAAACTTGTCTAGCATGTGTCCATGCCTGTCCGCAAAAAGCCATCGGGTTGACGGTGCCTGAGAAGAATCCGGAGGCGAGATATCGCAATGAACACATTTCTCTTCAAGAGATTATAAATGCAAATTGTCAAAGGAATCGGAGGTAATCATATGAACAGTGAAGTACAAAAAAGAATGTTTGAAGGAGCCAAAAGTCGGTTGCAAGATACGGATCCGGAATGGGTTGATATTGTAGCAAACTTCTCTCAAAATGAAGCAGTTAGTCTCAGTAAACTTACTGAAAAAGAGCGGATGCTCTGTATTCTTTCTACATTACTTGGCTGTCAAGGGATAGGCGAATACCAGCACATGCTCCACGTTGTACTGAATAACGGCCTTGATCCTGTAGCCATTAAGGAAATGATATATCAGGCAACTGCTTATCTAGGGATCGGGCGTGTTCATGACTTTTTAGAAGTATCCAATCAAATTATGGAGCAACATGGAATCACGCTTCCTCTTCCGGCACAGGGTACAACCGATAGGGATTCCCGATTTGAAAATGGACTGGCAAAACAAATAGAACTTTTTGGAGAAGATATGGCGAAGCGACAGACCGATTGCCCACCTCTGCGTCGAAATATCAACCGATGGCTGGCGGATAACTGCTTTGGTGACTACTATACTCGCACTGGTTTAAATGATCAGGAACGGGAAATGATTACATTTTGTTTCCTTTTAGCTCAAGGTGGATGCGAAAATCAGCTTCGCGGGCACACAGCAGGTAATTTAGGCGTTGGTAATGGAAAAGAAAAGTTGTACAGCGTGGTCGAACAGTGTATGCCATATATTGGGTATCCAAGGAGCCTTAACGCAATGAATATCATTGATGAAATTGCGGACAGATAGGAGAAAAATAAATGACATTACGCAAACCTGTAAGCAGAGAGAAGAAAAGCAGAATGAAGAAATGAAAGCATGGCTTGGCAAAAGTAGACAGATAAGTTTTGAATTTTGATTTTTAAGAAAGAGAGGGATTGATGTTATGAATAAATTTACTTTTTCTTATCCTACAAAGGTGTATTTTGGTGAAGGAATTGCGGCAGAGGCTCTAAAACAGGAGCTTGCGAAAGTTGGAAAAACAATCATGCTTGCTTATGGTGGAGGCTCAGTGAAAAAGAGTGGTGTTTACGATGAATTGAAAAATCTTCTGATTCAGGCGGAAAAAGAAGTGGTGGATTTTTCTGGTATTATGCCAAATCCTACCTATGCGAAAGTGCAGGAAGGTGCTAAGTTGGCAAAAGAACACCAAGTAGATTTTATTTTGGCAGTAGGAGGCGGCAGTGTTATTGATTGCTGTAAAGTTGTTTCTGTACAGGCTATGACAGAGGAAGATATCTGGAGTATGGAGTACCAGTCTGGAAAATTCCCTACTGTTGGAATCCCTATGGGTGCAGTTGTTACCGCTTCTGGTACAGGCGCGGAGATGAACTCTGGTGCAGTTATTACTTATGAGGAAAAAATGTGGAAAGGTCCTATTGTCGGAAACTTTGCTTCTTTTGCTATCCTTGATCCACGCTATACGATGACGGTTCCGACTATGCAAGTGCTCTCTGGTGCTTTTGATACGTTAAGCCATGCGATGGAAACTTATCTTGGGAACTCGGATTTGGATAACGTATCGGATGATGTGGCATTGGCGATCATGCGTAATACCGTTGTCAATATGCGCCGTTTACTTATCGATATCAATGATACACAGGCTCGCGGCAATCTTATGTGGGATTCTGCCATGGCAGAAAATGGTATTTTGAAAGTCGGTCGTTTAACAGACTTTCAGACTCATCAGATTGAGCACCAGCTTGGAGCTTATACAGATTGCAACCATGGACAAGGGTTAGCGATTATTTAACCCGTATATTATGATCATATTCTAAAAGATGCGGAAGAAAAATTTACTCGATTTGCGAAAGAAGTGTTTGCTAGGAATACAGCAGAGGATGGCTTAAACGCTTTGAAGGTCTTTATTAAAGAGTGTGGCCTTCCTAGGGAGGCTTTTTCCAATACTTTTCCGGCACATTGAGAGATCTCAATGGTATTTCGATAACTTTTGGACAAGAGATAAAAGCTATCGCTTTCTTTGGAAAAGAGAGCTTCTTTTAAGCCTTCCCAATCATTCATACCAGTTTCGTAGCGAATATTTTGAGAAACATCACCCATAATTGTAAAATAACAGTTTGGAAGCAGTTGCTTTAATACATAATAGATCATTTCTCCAAAGTCTTGGGCTTCATCAATAATAATTTGGCTAAATTCGTCGGTTTCTTTTTTTAGGAGAATTCGTTTCCAGATGAGAGCAAGGATGGCAACATCATAAATATCAAATTGGGATTTTTGAATAGCGTTTTTTGTATGAGCAAAAAGTTCATTCTCTTTTTCTTGTTGCTCTAGTTTCCAGTTTAGGAATTGTTCATATAAGAAAGGTTCTGTCCACTTATATTGTTCGGAATCAAAATATTTCTTATATTGTTTTAATTTGTCCTTTTTATATTTTTCTTTTTCCTCTACACAAAGGAACTTAATACGTGTTGCAATTTTGGCATTTAATAATTTTTCCAGTTGTAGAAGAGAACAAGAAGCATTGTTTCTTAACGTTTCTTCCATCATTTCCTTGGAGAGCAATAGTCCAACTTGTGGATCTCTTACTTCTTGAATTGGAAGATGTGTGTGTTTCCAATCATCTAAAAATTGTTCCAATTGTTTTACGAAAGATAATTTACTTTTATAAGGAGCATCGAATTGCTCTGGTATTTGTTTATATTTTTTCTTCCAAGCTTTTCCCATAAGATAGGGGAGAAATAAGTCCATACGCATTTGTCTTACATGATTCACATCAAGTTCAGGCAAACCACTGCTAATGTAATTTAAAAGCATATCATTGCTTCCCACAATACAAAATTCCGAAGGTTTATAACGATCTTCATAGTTATAAAGAAGATAGGAAATGCGATGTAAGGCAACCGTTGTTTTTCCGCTTCCAGCAACTCCTTGTACAATAATGTTTTTGTATGGGACATCACGAATAATCTCATTTTGCTCTTTTTGAATCGTCGCAATAATGTCTCCAAGGATGGCTTCTTTGTTTTGGGACAAATATTTGATTAAAAGCTCATCGTTAGAAGCGACATTGTCGTCATAAAAACCAAGAAGAGTTCCTTTTGCGATATCATAGGTACGTTTTTTCTGTAAGTGAATTTCCACTTGTTCTCCGTTTGGAACAAAATAGCTACCATCCCCTAATTCGTTTTCGTAGTAAACAGAGGCGACAGGAGCACGCCAGTCTACAATTAATACATCGGTCTGATTTTCCATAATACCATTTTTCCCGATATAACAAGTAGAAGTTGTTTCAAATGTTTTATCTTCATAGTCGATACGGCCAAAGTAGGTTTTATTTAAGGCAGAACGATTTTTTCTAAGAGTATTTTGGGCATCTGCTAAAATATTTTGTCCCGCTAATAATTGACCATAAGAGTCACCTTCTCCCTTTTTTATGCTTTGGAACAATTCTTTTACCGTTTCTTTGTATTGCGATTCTTTTTCCTCTAAAGAATGGATGTTTTGTTTTATAATGGATAGACAATAATTTAAATGGTCTTCTTCTAATTGTTGTTCTGAACTCATAATAATACCTCTCTTTCTTCTCATGTTAAGTGCAAATAAAGTTATAACAAAAAAAGAAAAAAAAGAATAGACTTATATTTTAAAGTATGATATGATGATAACATAATTCGTAAATAAAATAGAAGTCAGATAATTTTAAAAATTATCTGTAAATTATAAACAACAATAAAAATCATATGTTAGGAATTTTTCACATCCATGAGTTATTGTTCTATAAGAGCGTATATGCTTTTATATGACTTGTTATCTACCTATAAAGAAAGAAGTCTTTTGATCCGAAATTTTTGATCAAAGGGCTTTTTTTTATAGAAATCTACTTGTCAGTTTTAGAAAGATAGAGTATAATTTAATACATGTATACAATTATTTGATTTAGGAATTGGAGGAATACACATGGAAAAGATAAAAATGACAACCCCTTTAGTTGAAATGGACGGAGATGAAATGACTCGCATTCTGTGGAAAATGATTAAAGACGAATTATTGCTTCCTTTTATTCATTTAAACACAGAATATTATGACTTAGGATTAGAGCATAGAAATGAGACAAACGATCAAGTAACCGTTGATTCTGCCAATGCCACAAAGAAATATGGTGTTGCCGTAAAATGTGCTACCATTACACCGAATGCAGCGCGTATGACAGAGTATCAATTAAAAGAAATGTGGAAGAGTCCAAACGGTACGATTCGTGCTATGTTAGATGGAACGGTATTTCGAGCACCAATCGTCGTAAAAGGGATTGAACCATGTGTGAAAAATTGGAAAAAACCGATTACCATTGCAAGACATGCTTATGGAGATGTCTATAAAGGAACAGAAATGAAAATTCCAAGTGCGGGAAAAGTAGAACTTGTGTATACAAAAGAAGATGGAACAGAAGAAAGAGAATTAATACATAACTTTACCGGTGCAGGAATTGTACAAGGGATGCATAATTTAGACGATTCCATTGAAAGTTTTGCAAAGAGCTGTTTTGAATATGCGTTAGATACAAAACAAGATCTCTGGTTTGCTACAAAAGATACGATTTCCAAAAAATATGATCATACCTTTAAAGATATTTTCCAAGAAATTTATGATAACGATTATGCAAAACGCTTTGAAGAGGCTGGCATTGAGTATTTCTACACATTAATTGATGATGCCGTTGCTCGTGTTATGAAAGCAGAGGGCGGATTTATTTGGGCTTGTAAAAACTATGATGGCGATGTGATGAGCGATATGGTTTCTTCTGCCTTTGGTTCTTTAGCGATGATGACTTCTGTATTAGTATCCCCTCATGGATATTATGAATATGAGGCTGCCCATGGAACAGTGCAAAGACATTATTATAAACATTTAAAAGGCGAGGAAACTTCTACGAACTCTGTTGCGACTATTTTTGCATGGACAGGTGCTTTAAGAAAAAGAGGAGAGCTCGATAATAATGAGGCATTAGTAACATTTGCAAATCAATTAGAGCAGGCGACACTTTCTACGATTGAATCAGGAAAGATGACAAAAGATTTAGCATTAATTACATCATTAGAAAATGTAACGGTGTTAAATAGCGAACAGTTTATTAAAGCCATTCGTGAAAATTTAGAAACTGTACTTGCATAAAAAATGATAAAAATATAAGAAAAAATAGGATAGAAAAGACTTTAGAATCCGATAATAGAAAAGATTTCTAAGGTCTTTTTTCTGTGAAAAATAGTAGATAGATAAGAAAAAATGTATTGGAGTAGGTTTGTCAATGAAAAAAATGTTGTGTGGTTATCTTATTTCCTATAGAAAAGACGAAAAAGAGAAAAAAAGCTAGAAAAACGAAAGTCGATATCCATAGACAAAAAGAGAAGGCCGTGTTACGCTTAGTAGTAGAGTTAGCAAGCGAATAGGAGGATAGGGAGAAAGACACGACATAAAACGGCAAAAAGATGGAGGGATATTATGGAAATGAAGCCATATGAAATCAATACGCCTTTTTATAAATTTTTAACGAGTTTTCTAATAGAGAGAAATGTAGAAAAAACCATATCTTTTCTTGATAAGAATGTTCAATGCATTGGGATAGAGCAAGAAATAAATGATAGAGAGACATTTCGTCAATTTCTAAAAAAAGAGGTAATAAAATGTCCAAATTTAATTCCATTTTATATTCAAAATTATAAAGAGAATAGATTGAATAATCAAATCACTTGTTGCTTTGGAGAAATTATGATAGAAAAGAAAGAGTCATTGCAAAAAGTACAAATGACCATTATTTTTCAAAAGGAGCAAAGGAGTTCTAAAATTGTTCATATTCATTATGCCGTTCCAACGACAGAAGATGGGGAATATTTCATCGAAAGGAAGAAAGAACAGGAGAAAGAAGAACATGGCTGTACTTATGAAAGAAAATTTCTTGAACAATTATTGGAGATGATACCCGTAGGTGGGTTAGTCACTTATCGAGATCAAGATTTTTCTTTGTACTATATGAATCAAGAGTTGATAAAAGAGCTTGGATATACACAGGAAGAACTGATACGGGATCCGAAAATGATTCATTATATCCATAACGATGATGTGAAACGAGTACAACAAACAATGTTTTCTAGTGATAGAAACGAGGAAAGTTATGTTTTAGATTATCGCCTTAAGAAGAAAGATGGAAGTTATGTCTGGATCTATGAAAAAGGAAAACAGATTCAAACAGAGGACGGAGCCCAATTATTTTTCAGTGTGATTTTGGATGTTTCTAAAACGGTTGAGTTAAAATTAAAGTTTGAAGCAGAAGCTTCTGTTGATAGCTTAACTGGAATTTATAACCGAAGAAAGGCAATGGAGTTAATTAAGGAACAAGAAATAGAAAAAGTGCCAGCGGCTTTACTGATGATTGATATTGATAATTTTAAAAAGGTAAATGATACTTATGGACATCAACACGGGGATGAAGTGTTAAGAGGACTTGCCAATATTTTAAAAAAGCATACAAGAAAAGGGGATATTGTTTCTCGGTTCGGAGGAGATGAGTTTCTTGTTTATTTATCCGATGTGACAAGTCAAAGAGTTATTTATAAACGAGTCGAGCAATTGAAACAAATTTTTTCTGAAACCTATGCAAAACGATATCCAGACTGTGAGTTAGGAATTAGCATTGGCATGATTTATATGGAAGATAATCAGATTCCTTTCCACGTTCTTTATACAGAAGTGGATAAGGCATTATATCATGTAAAAAACAATGGAAAAAGTGGAGTTCACTTTATTCAATATTCATAATGAAGTTTTTAAAAGGCTGTTTCTTATTGACAGCCTTTTTTTATGTTATAGACTAACTATGTCAAGTAGTTAAATTAAATTGAAATACTGTAAAAAATATCGTACTTTGAAAATTGCATGACAAATAAAGCACCCTTATGGCTGCTTAAAAGTAGAATCAATGAATACTGGATTTTATGC
>DVIZ01000018.1 GCA_018710905.1 Candidatus Scybalomonas excrementigallinarum
AATGCGGCTGAAAAGATGTTTAATATATTTTTTCAATACTTTGACAAACTTTCAGATGAGGATAAAAAAGAAATTGAAAAACTTCTTGAAAAATTTCAGAAAAACAATTGACGTGAATTACACGGATTTTGCGCAGGTTGTCGGATATAATTACCGCAACAGAGAAAAGCCGTATTATCTGATTCAGCATATTATAGTTATTGTTCGTGTTGACACACAAACTTATTATATCAAGCTCGATAAGGGATTCACATCTGACGGCTGCACTATTCCTTATATATTCAGGTGGATTATCGGCTGTCCTCACACTCCAAAATATCTGCCTGCAAGTCTAATACACGATTATGTATTAAATAATCCGGAAACGGTTATTCATAACAGAAATCTTTCAAGCAGAATATTTAAGCAGGTATTGCTTAATGAAGGTGTAAATAAGATAAAGGCAGAAATTATGTATTTGGCTGCTGAATTATGGCAGTGGTATAGGAATTTTAAGACCGGAAAATGGAGATAAGAAATAAATGCCTGAACAACCTGATAAATGTCGCGAACATCATTTGATGTTAAAGGCGGAGTTAGAAAGTTTTAAAAAGGAATTTGACAGCTTGACAAAGAATTGCCGTGATATGCATTGTTTTTTCTTTGGCGGGATAAATCAGCTTGACGGCCATATTTCTTTTGTGGATAAGGTCAATACACTTTATGATAACCAGCAGCGTAACCGGAATATGCTTGTTACTTTTTTAAGCATATTTGGCGTTTTGCTGGTGTCAGGGCTTGTCGGACTCGGTGTTCAGCTTCACCGGCTTGATGTGACATCACAAAACTTGACTGTATTTATGGAAAACCAGAGACGAATAGAGCTTGATATCGCGCAATTAAAAGCAAAGGCAGGGATAAATAATGAAATTAACGCAAAATTTTACACTGAATGAACTTGTTTATTCAGCGACAGCAGAAGCAAATAAAATTGATAATCGCCCATCAGTGCCTGTTATAAGTAACTTACAGGCATTATGCACAAATGTATTACAGCCGTTACGGGACGCATTAGGTTGTCCGATAATTATCACAAGCGGGTTCAGGTGCGCTGAATTGAATAAACGTATAGGCGGTGCGGCTAATTCAGGTCATTTAACAGGCAGATGTGCGGATATTCACGTTAATGGGATGAGTGCAAAAGACTTATACAACTTCATTAAAAAAAGCGGTGTAAAATATCGCCAATGTATTTTAGAAAATAATAGTTGGGTGCATGTTGATTATCAAAAAGATGATTTAAAGTGTGAAAATCTGATATATGATGGTAAAAGTTATGTTTTAGATAAATGATTATTTTTAATATAAATCCAATGATAACCACCACAAGTTTTATATTTTTTATTCATTGCTTTGTGTATAGCTGATTTTTTTATTCCTAATTTTTGTTCTACTCTAAATGCACAAAGAAAAATTTTATTTAATTCTATGCACTTAATCGGCTTTGCTTGATTTAATGAATTTTTCATATATTCTAAAGTACTCTTTTTTTTATTTGTTTCAGCACTTTTTAATTTCCCTCTTAATAAAGCTTCTGGAGTTATTTTAGATAATTGTAATATTGCATTTTGCCTTTGTTTTTCTGTTATTTCTCTTAATCCTATTTTGTAAGAATGTTTTATATTTTCACTTTTTGTAACCCATTCTAAATTTTTAACACAATTATTACTTTTATCACCATCTTTATGATTAACTTCTTCTTTATTATCAATATTTGGAATAAAACAATATGCAACTAATCTATGAATATATTCAACTTTTCTTTTACCTTTATTATAAAGATGAGCTACTAAATAACCGTGCCCATTATCTCTAAGTTTTAAAACGTTTTTAGTTTTAGTATTTCTTAATTTACCTAAATTACTTACTTCATAATTAGAATTAAAATTAACTATTTTCCAAATTTCTTTTTCCATAAATACAATACTCCTATTGTTAACTCAATAATATAATATGAGGCAGGTGATTGAGTATTTCACTTTTCGGGAGCTACCCTAGCCCAGAATAATTATATCAAAAACTATTTTCATTTACAATAGTAGAATACAACCAATGGACACATATATCGTACAACAAAGGAAAAAATCGAAAACAAATATTAACTATTTCATAATCTTAGAATCCTTCTTTTCTTAACCCTCCCTCGCAGCAATGCGAGGGTTATTTTATTGCTTTTCTTCCAGTTCCGCTATCCTTAACGCTAATAATTCTACTTGTGATACAACGCCCTTTTTGAAATAAATTCTTTTTTTACAATAATTAGTATAATCTCTCGTATAGCTTAATTTGTCAGCAATTACAGGCGCTGATAAACCTTTCAGCAGCAATTTGTATACTTTTTCTTCTTTTTCGTTTAATTTTGTATCAATCATTTTCTTTTTAACTCCTTTCCATATTTTCTTAAAGTTTTGATTAATTTTCTTTCACAAAAAGCACCCATACCTGACCCACCATGGATGTTTAATTCATATGGCGGGTCAGTCAGAATTAAATCAATACATTTATCAGGCAGTTGTTTTAAAATATCCATACTATCAGCATGAATAATTTGATTTACGTAATTTTGCATTTTTTTAATTCCCTTCTTTTTTTAAGACAGATCTTACACTCATCGAACCGGCCGAGG
>DVIZ01000199.1 GCA_018710905.1 Candidatus Scybalomonas excrementigallinarum
ACGTTGAGACGTGTGTTTTATTGTCCCACAAAAGTGCAGACGATTTTATCAGTGTAAAAATGGAGTACGCAGACGACCGAAAAATCCAGCCAGATCGTATCACCTACAGGCTTATTCAGGAGTATATCGAAGAAAAGTACGGCTTCAAAGTTCACACTGCAAACATTGCAGAGGTCAAAAGAAACTTAGGCCTGCCGATGTACGACGCACCAAACGCAGTTGAAGAACTAAAACGCCCATATAAACCAGCACCAGAATATAAAGTAGAAGCTATTAAAGACGCATTAAGGCACTTCAAGGTCATAGATTAAAGTAAAGTACCCTTTCAGCAGATCATTACTGTTGAGAGGGTCTTACTTTTTCAGAAGCCGGCCAATGTAAGGATAGCCCTACAAGATTGCGGGTCTTTCTCTTCGAGCCATGTTTCCAGATTGCTTATAGCGATATCCTTTTGAATATGGATGCTCTCTTCAAATCGATATTCGATTGCACATGTAAGGATATCAACAGGTTCATCAAGAACCTTACCGCCAAGAACTGGGTATTCGTCAATTACAATCCAGTCAGGTGGGAGACCATCAAAGAGAGCCTGCGGATACAATTCCCTAAAGTGAATCTCAATTTCCATAGCTTCGATCTCACCTTGTTCTTTATCTGGGTAACAAGTGGCATAAGATACATCGAAGCCTCTAGTGAGCAGCATCTGAACGACATTGATGAGTTCAATATCAACAGGAATGGTCTTATCGGCGCATTTACAACAAGGCTTCGACCAAATTTCACTGTATAGCTCTAAACATCGTGGACACATCGTCATCATACAATCACTTCCTTCACCAGTTTATAGAAAGTAGTTCTTTTAAGATTAAGTGCCTGCATAGTTGCAGTTGCAGTTTGCTCGCCAGTGCGGTGATATTTACCGCCGGGTACACTGGAATAACCGAGGTTACAAGTCTATTGTTTGGAGATGCGTCAGCCGTTTGGAGGAAAAAGGATCTGAATGTACTGCCCCTACCATAAACGAGGAAACATTGCAGACAGCAGTGGTCAAGGCTATTAACGAACTTTTGGCTAACAAAGAACCCTTCCTCCAGGCGTTGCAGAAAAACATAGCTACTATACTTAATGAAGAAAATGATAATGCCACCAATGATATTGATAGCAAATTGGAAGAATTACAACAACAGCTTCTTATCCAAGCAAAATCCAAGAATGACTATGAAGATGTGGCTGATGAAATCTACCACCTTCGAGAATTGAAGCAAAATGCACTTGTTGAAAATGCAGAGCGTGAAGGAAAAAGGCAACGAATCGCTGAAATGACTGATTTCTTTAATGAACAATCCTGTGAGTTAGAGGAATATGATGAGCAGTTAGTAAGGAGGCTTATAGAAAAAGTTACGGTATTTCATGATAAGTTCGCCGTTGAATTCAAATCAGGAGTCGAGATTGATGTAGAAGGGTAATCTTTAGAAAGAGAACAGAAGAATTATATTGGATTTTTAAAGATAATATGATATAATAAAACGACTTGGAGGTGGAAGAATGTATAACTTTTCTTGCTAATTATATGATGCATAATAAGATATTTAAAGAAACGGCTATAGAACCGTTTGTTTTGTTATGCAAATTGCAAGAAAGTTAAGTATTCTACACTCAATAATACATTACAGTAACCTTATGTTATGTATAACAAAAGGTAATAATAGTATTTGTTTTTGAGCCGTAAGAATTTACTTTCTTGCGGCTTTTAATATTTGTAAAAGAAAGGAAGATAAACGTGATAGACAATGATACTATGTCATTCATGACAAAATCCTTGCAGAGTTGGATAACATTATAGAGTAATTAATGCCGAAAACCGACTTTGCTTATAAAATTTTTATAATGTAAAGGAGGAAGAAATATATGTCCTTAATAAATGTTTCAAATCTAACTTTTTCATATGAAGGAAGTTATGACAATATTTTTGAAAATGTAAGTTTTCAGATAGATACAGATTGGAAACTCGGTTTTATTGGAAGAAACGGACGCGGTAAAACTACTTTCTTAAATTTACTGCTTGGCAAATATGCGTATTCCGGCAATATAAGTTCTACAGTTAAGTTTGAGTATTTTCCTTATGATGTGGAAGATAAGAGTCTATATACAATTGAAGTAATGAAGAGTATTTGTACGGAATGTATGGATTGGGAGATTTTTCGTGAAATATCATTGCTTGATGTTCAAGAAGATGCTTTATATCGTCCGTTTAATACATTGTCAAATGGTGAGCAAACGAAGGTCCTTCTTGCAGCTTTATTCCTTACAGCGAGTTGTTTCCTGCTTATTGATGAACCTACAAACCATCTTGACATCGATGCACGTAATGTAGTGCAAAACTATTTGAAACGCAAGAAGGGGTTTATTTTGGTATCTCATGATAGAAGCTTACTTGATCAATGTGTTGACCATATACTATCTATCAATAAAACGAATATCGAAATCCAAAAGGGAAATTTTACTTCTTGGTGGGAGAACAAAACGTTACAAGATAATTTTGAACTGGCAGAAAACAAGAAACTCCTTAAAGAAATAGGAAGGTTGTCTTATGCAGCAAAACGTAGTTCAAACTGGTCAAATAAAGTAGAAAAAAGTAAATATGGAACAACAAATTCTGGTTCAAAACTGGATAAGGGTTATGTTGGACATAAGGCTGCAAAAGCGATGAAACGTGCCAAAAATATTGAGTCAAGACATCAGGAAGCCGTTTTACAAAAATCAGAACTGCTCCACAACATTGAACAATATGATGACTTAAAAATTTCACCACTTGAATTTCACAAAGAGTGCTTAATAGAAGCGAATGATTTATCATTGTCTTATGGAGATAAAGAAGTATGCAGTAATCTTAATTTCAGAGTCAATATTGGTGATAGAGTTGCCATTATCGGAAAAAATGGGAGTGGTAAGTCTAGTATCCTAAAATTGATTAATGGAGATGATATTAAATTTACCGGAAATTTTATGCTAGCAAGTGGACTAAAAATTTCTTATATTTCGCAAGATACTTCATATTTAAAAGGTAATCTATCTGAATTTGCCTATAATAATAAGATCGATGAAACTCTATTTAAAACGATTCTTCGTAAACTGGATTTTAATAGAGAGCAGTTTGATAAGAACATGGTGGATTTTAGTGCTGGTCAGAAAAAGAAAGTACTAATTGCTAAAAGCCTTTGTGAAAGTGCACATTTGTATATATGGGATGAGCCATTGAACTATATTGATATTTTTTCACGTATCCAAATTGAAAAAATGATTTTGGAATATTGTCCTACACTATTGTTTGTGGAGCATGATGATGCTTTTTGCAATAACATTTGTACGAAAAATATTAATTTAGGTTTGTAGAGATTTTGAGTTGCCACAATAACTAAAAGATATTTACATGAAAGGGTGAAGAAATGTTAAAACAAAAAGAATTAATTGCAAACGTTAAGAATCTTACTGAGTCAGATGAACGAATTACAGCTTGTATGATGTATGGATCGTTTACCAAAGGAGAAGGTGACCAATACTCTGATATAGAGTTCTATATATTTTTGAAAGATAGTATAACCTCGAACTTTGATTCATCCAACTGGTTGTTTGACGTAGCTCCGTACTTGATGCTTTATAAAAATGAGTACGGAACAGAGGTAGTTATTTTTGATAATCTTATACGTGGGGAATTTCATTTCCTTTCTGAAAAAGATATGAACATAATCCCCTCGTTTAAAGATTCAGGTTATATTCCTGATACGAAGGCTATGCTTATTTACGATGAAACAGGGCAATTAGAAAATTATTTATCAGAGATAAGTGGTGCAAGACCAAATAGACTTACTGAAGAAAATGCTAATTTTTTGTTGTGTAATTTCTCTAATCTATGGTTGATGGGAATCAACGTTCTAAAAAGAGGAGAATATGCTCGTTCATTAGAACTCTTATCACAACTTCAAAAAAATACACTACAACTTATACGTATGGCAGAAAAAAATGCTGATAATTGGCTAAACATGAGTAAAAACCTTGAAAAAGAAATTAGCCTTGAAAATTATAAAAAATTTGCAAAGACCACTGCTCGATTAGATAAGGTAGAATTATTTGAAGCCTATAAAAATTCTTTGCTATTAGTTATGGATTTGCAAAGTCACCTTATTGAACAATACAACTTAAAAGTTACACATGACATTTTAGAAAGATTGTTGAATTACATTAGTGAATAGGAGAGTAACGTTATTCACAGTATTGGGTACTGAAAATTAACAGCATACCTCAGTTTTTCAAAAAACAGCGAAGCCTATGGATATGTTCCCGTCTACCGATAGTGCAAAAAGTGTCGTGGATATGTTTCCGAGAACGGACATACACAAATGACATTCATTCTGTCCTCTCAATCCATGTGGAAGCAGTATGTCTGTTAACAAGAAAATAATTATTGTTCGTCCTGACGAGTTGTTAGACTCGAAAAGGATAAACATCATTTTTAGAACCGGTAGCCGATTTTTGGCTAGCGGTTTTTTGGGCTCTTTGGCAAATAGTGGTGATTGAATCTCGCGCTATCCTATGGAAAACCGCCTTGTGTGAGGGGCTGCGAGACCGCTTCGATCCTAGAATTGCTGAAGCACGAATCTAGCGTCACTCACATTTCATCTTTTGACGTAGCTGAGACAAGGTGTTTTTCTTCGATCCGCTAGTGGTTAATCTCTTTTTGGTGCAAATATGGTTTAGAATTTCTTTGCATGGCTTAAGGGAGTGGAGAATCGGATATTAGTAGGATTTACATCCACAGATAAAAATAGGCTTGATTTTAACAGCGAAACTAAAATACCCTACTTAAATGAAGTGATAGATTAGATGTTGGGTTGTTAGGAGATGCTTAAAAATCCTATGCAATCAATAGTTTTTAGTGTTTGTTGACTTGATCCCTAAATCGCCTGAGTACTAAACGTTGAGTGTGTCTGCTTACTGTCACTAGCCAGTAAGTGAGACTGTAGTTAATCTCTCATTTTCCCCAGTATTATGTTGAAAATAGCCATGAAGCGATTATTTCTAAAGAGTTATTTTTGCAGGCTCAAGAAGAAATTTATCGGAGAAGTAATATCTACACAGGAGAAGGCAAGAACAAAAGAATTTATAGTAGCAAGTACGCTTTAAGTGCCATCACCTTCTGTGGATATTGTGGCGATATTTATAGGAGAACCTATTGGAATATTCATGGCAGAAAAGAATTTGTCTGGCGATGCGTGACTAGAATCGAGCAGGGTCCCGAGGTATGTAAGAACCGAACCGTAAAAGAAGATGAACTCTATGGTGCGGTAATGACCGCAATTAATAAGCTACTTGCTGGTGGCAACAATATGATAAAGACACTGGAAGAAAATATTCATGCTGTGATTGGAGAAACCACAGAATACCAAATTTCAGAGATTAATACCCTACTAGATGAAAAACAAAAAGAACTAATCAAGCTGGCCAATAAAGGTCAAGATTATGAATACCTGGTAGATGAGATCGATGAGATGCGAGATAAGCGTCAGACTCTTTTAGTAGAAGATGCCTCCCTCAGTGGCGAGAACGAGCGCATCAATGAGTTGATTGAATTTATCCGCAAGAACAAATTCCGCACCTTAGAATATGATGATAAGCTTGTAAGGAAGATAATCCAGAACGTTAAGGTCTATGAAGACCACTTCGTCATAGCCTTCAAACCAGGTATCGAAATGGAAATATGAAAACCAGAAGTAAATAGCCCATGACTCTACAGTAGAGTTGTGGGTTTTCTTTTGCTTGCTGATTATAATAATATTTTAATAACTATTGTGTTTATCAACCAAATGGTTTATAATATTCTTAGCGTAAACTTGGAGGTGCTGTATGACTACGGCAGAAATGATTAAAGAACTGTGTGAGCAAATGAATATAAGT
>DVIZ01000200.1 GCA_018710905.1 Candidatus Scybalomonas excrementigallinarum
TTTTCCAATATCCAGCTTCCTTCAGATTCCATCTCACGATGGACACCCTTGCTTTCGGCTATATCCTTCCCACTACCGGGCGGATTTCGGACTTACACCGGTTAGAAACGTGCGCCGCCGGGCGCACACAATAAAAAAGAAAGTCACCAAAAAGACTGATGACTTTCTTTTTTATTTTCCCTCTATTCAATTCCTTCTTCTGATGCAACACGGCAGTTTAAAATCATTCCGATTAAAATCAACCCAATTCCAATGAATTGGATTCCTGTTGGAATACTGTCATGTAAAAATAAAATTCCCCCAATTAATGTAAAAATCACCTCTCCCGCAATCGTTCCTTCTACCATAGAAAGTTGCTTTGGATGATTTCGTACCATATTGGTTGCTTGAAAAAATAATAACGTAGCAATTACCGCAGAAAACAACGCTACTAATAACGATTGTATACTCTGGGTAGCCGAAGGCACTCCATGTGTAAAACCTCCAAAAAGAGAGAGCAAAATCCAAAATGGAATACTACAGATCGTCATTCCTAGCACGCGCTGTGGTGTATCCAAACGATCTTCACAAATAGACATCATCTTACGATTGCCAAGTGGATATGTAATCGCTGCAATGGCAATTAAAATAACACAATTGATCACATTTTTTTGTTCGGAGCCATTGATAAAATTCTCCCATTGCATGAAAAAGACACCAACTAAAATGATTAAAATCGTAATTAAACTCTTTACTGGTATTTTCTTTCCCCAAAGGGGGTTTAAAAAGACACCTGCCACAATGGTAAGTTGCCATAAAGAAGCAACAAGCCAAGATTCTCCAAATTCGGATGCCCAAGTAAGAGGAGCATAAAACAGTCCAAATCCAACTGTACTCCAAATAATCCAAGGAAGAGGCTTCTTTTTGATCTCTTCAAACACTGGTTTTACATTTCCTTTTACTGCTACAATGGCAAAAAGCATTGGTAAAGAAAAGAAATATCGAAGCGATGCACTCCAAACCCAATACCCGCCTGTCAAATTCATGCTTCGATTGAGAACAAATGTAAAAGCAAAAAAGGCGGATGACAAAATGCCATAAAATAACGCTTTCTTCAAAATAAAACCTCCTAAATAGTCACATACTAACTATATTAATCCTTTTAGATTAAATAATCAAGTTCTATTTAGAAAAAGGACGATTTAAGCTAAAACACAATATAACATCATTTCTAGAGAAAATGCCTCTTTGTTCTCCAATTCTTCTTCCAATCGCTCTAAATTATAAGAAGAGTGTTCTAATTGTCTCGCATATTTCCACGCAATTTTCCATGTTTCTTCTTCTCTTAACCATCTTCCTTCTTTTAATTCCTTTTGCTCGATCAACTCTCTTATAATCAAAAAAGAAAAGACTGCTAATTTCACTTTCGTATATAACATTCCATCGTATATTCCTCCAACAAAATAAACGGATAGGAAATATAAGAAAAGATTTTGATAAAAAACTTCTCTTTTAGCACTCTGTTCTTTCGCGTCTTTTATGAGCCTTCTTTCTTTTCCTATTGTCTCCTTATTTTCCCCCATATTTCCTTCTACTTGTCTTACGAATTTTAAAAACTCCTCCTCAATTGCCTCCATCTCATGAAAGATTTTTAAATAATTGCCAACATAAATATTTTTTAACTCTGTTTCCCCTTGAAATTTTTTCAGTTTCGTTTCTAGTCTGCCAGTTTCATTTTCTTTTTGATAGCGATTCCAAACACTTTGTATCCTTTCTTCTACTTCTTCCCAATTCTCTTTTCTTTCTTTTTTCTGATATTTTTGAAAATCATGAGCAAGTGCCATAGCTTCTGCCACTTTTATCGCTATTGGTTTTGTAGACTCTTGTATGACTTCCACCAACCACTCTCTCATTTTATAATAAAGTTCGACTAGTTCCTCTTCCACTTCTCCTTTATAGTTTGACTCCACATCTTTTTCTATTGCTAACCATGCTATTGGACGTTCCCTTGTTAAAATCAGTTTTGCAACTTCCGGACAAGAAAGAGAAAGCGACCACTCTTTTTGTTCCCCATAAATCTCCAAATGTCTTGGATATTCTCTACATGTCTTACAAAGAAACTCTGCTCCTTTCGCTTGCTGTAAACGACAAAGTCCTTCCTTTGTAAAAAAATTGCAAACACCTTCTTGAAATTTTAATGTACGATCTCGTTTATTACTATTCTTTCTTATCTGTTTTCCAAAACTCCCTTTCTCTTCTTGATACTTTTTCCATGTTCTTGCATCAATTTGAATTCCCCATCCTTTACAACAAGTATCTGGACATTCTTTTCCACTGCATTGAAATTGTTTTAAATAATCTGGATAAATCACTTTCATCTTTTGTTTTTCCTTTCTTATATGACTCGCTATCTTTCCCTAGATGAAAAAAACGTCTTAAAACTTTTCCTTGTTTTAAAAGTTTTAAAACGCTTTTCTCTCTTTTTCTTTCCACAATACGGTTTCTACCGCTCAAATTTCTTTTTTCTTCTTTGGCACTTCTATCATATGAACATCCAATTGATTATATGGGAAAGAAATTCCTTCTTCATCAAATGCCTCTTTAATATTTTCTAATAAAGACCATTTAGTTGCCCAAAAACAATCCATCGGTGCCCATGCACGCACTCCAATGCTAACCGTACTGGCTTCAAAGTCGTTGACAAAAATCGTAACTCCTTCTTCTTTTAAAATATTTTCTTCTGCGTCAATGACTCTTGCCAATACTTCTTTCACTCTTTTTACACTTTCTTGATAAGAGATTCCAATAAATAAATCGATTCTTCTTTTCTCTTCTCTTGTCACATTGGTTAAACTACTATTGGATAAGGTACCATTTGGAATAACAACCGTTTTATTGTCAACCGTATATAATTTTGTATAAAAAATATCGATGGCTACAACCGTACCTTCATTTTTCTTATTATCTTCGATAATATAATCGCCTACCTGAAATGGCTTTAATAATAAAATCAATACACCCCCTGCGATATTCGAAAGACTTCCTTGAACGGCCAAACCGATAGCAATACTAGCAGAACTTAAAATGGCGATAACGGAACTCATCTCCACTCCAATAATGCTAATAACCCATAAAAATAGCACCATTTTTAATCCGATATCAACAAAGGAAACTAAAAAAGAGGAAACACTTGCATCCATATTATGGCGTTCAAATGAGTGCTTCAGCCATTTTTTTATTGATTTTACTATTCGAAATCCAACGACCAAAATAAAAATACAAAGTGCAATTGCACCAGCTTTGCGCACAAACCAATCTAGAAATTCTTGCAAATAATCCAATGTCTTTTCTATTGTTTTCTCCTTCAAATTCTTTCTCCTTTTGTATTTCTTTCTTTTTCTTTGTCATTATAGCAATATCTTCCCGATCTTTCAATCCACAAAAACAGAGAGAAAGATTCCTTTTTCTTCCTCTCTGTTTTTTCTCTTTCTCTTTTCAGAAATTTATGAAACGCATTTCTCATCGTTTCTAATAAAGCAACAAGTCAAGCAATGAATTCTATTTTTCTTTTCCCTTTTCCTTCTTTCCTGCCTTACTGTCCATTCCTCCCATATATTTAAAAATACTCATTCCAAGTGGCGGTACCGTTACTTTCATAGAATGTTTTCTCTCGTCACATTCCTCTTTTTTGGAATGTCTCATTCTCTTGTTTTGATACTCTCCACTTCCACCAAATTCAATGGCATCACTTGTAAAGATTTCTTTGTACTTTCCTTCATACGGAACCCCTATTTTATACTGTTCATGTGCTACTGGAGTGAAATTACAAATCACTAATAACATCTCACCCTTTCTTCTTGTCTTTCTCATAAACACAAGAATACTTTCATCGGCAGAAACACAATTGATCCACTCAAATCCTTTCTCACTCGTATCATAGGCATAAAGAGCTGGCTCTTCTCTATATAAATGATTTAATGCTTTATAATAATGTTGTAATTTCGCATTGGACTCTTGATTTAAAACATCCCAATCAAGACTCACTTTTTCATCAAACTCTTTATATTGCGCAATATCTTGTCCCATAAAAAGAAGTTTCTTTCCAGGATGTGTCATCATATAGCCATATGCCACACGAAGATTTGCAAATTTTTGCTCCATATCTCCTGGCATTTTATGAATCATAGAACACTTTCCATGAACAACCTCATCATGGGATAGCACTAATATGTAATTCTCGCTATAGGCATAGACCATACTAAACGTCAATTCGCCATGTTTTCCCTTACGGAAAAGGGGATCTGTTTTCATATAATCTAAGAAATCATTCATCCAACCCATATTCCACTTATAATCAAACCCAATTCCTTCTGGTTCTTCTACTTTTCTTGTCAAATATGGCCAAGCAGTGGATTCTTCTGCAATCATAAGAGTACCATCATTTCTCTTATCCACAATACTATTTAAATGTTTTAAAAAAGCAACTGCCTCTAAATTGCCATTTCCTCCATATTCATTGGCAATCCACTCTCCATCTTTTCTTCCATAGTCTAAATAAAGCATAGATGCTACCGCATCCATACGAATTCCATCCGCATGATATTCATTGAGCCAATAAAGAGCATTTGCAATTAAAAAGTTACTAACTTCCGGTCTTCCATAATTAAAAATATAAGTTCCCCAATCGGGATGCTCTCCCTTTCTTGGATCTTCGTGCTCATAAACAGCCATACCATCGAATCTTCCTAAACCAAAGGCATCTTTTGGAAAATGTGCTGGTACCCAGTCTAAAATAACCCCAATCCCTTGTTCATGCATATAATTCATAAAGTACATAAAATCTTTTGGAGTTCCATAACGAGCAGTTGGTGCAAAATACCCCGTCACTTGATACCCCCAAGAAGGATCATATGGATGCTCCATGATTGGCATTAACTCAATATGGGTATACTCCATCTCTTTTGCATAAGCCGCTAACATGGGAGCAATTTCACGATAACTATAAAATTCTTTTTCTCCATTTTCCGGCTTTTTCCATGCCCCTAAATGCACCTCATAAATGGACATTGGAAGTTTTTTCGTATCCGCTTTTTTTCGTTGTTTTATCCACTTTTTATCCGTCCATTCAAATCCTTTCAAATCCGTAACAACAGAGGCTGTCTCTGGACGAAGTTGTGCATAATTCGCATAAGGATCCGCTTTTAAAAAGACGTCACCATTTTGCGCTCGTATTTCAAACTTATAAAGAGCTCCTTCTTGCACATCTGGCACAAACAATTCAAAGATTCCACTATTTTCTAATCTTCTCATCGGATGTCTTCTTCCATCCCATAGGTTAAAATCTCCAACAACGCTAACACGCCCTGCATTAGGAGCCCAAACAGCGAATAAAACTCCTTCTACACCATCGATTATTCTCTTATGCGCTCCTAATAATTGATAAATTTCATAATGATATCCCTTTTGATATTTCTCAATATCTTCTTGTGTAATAACAGGCGCAAATGCATAAGCATCCCGATATTGATAACTTGTCCCATCTTCAAAATACGCTTCTAAGCGATAAGACTTTCCTTTCTCCCATGGCACGGTATAAAATCCATATTGATCAACAGGTTCCATAATCGATTCCAAATCCCCTTCTGTACTAATACATTTCATTGCACAAGTATTTGGAAAATAAGCGTTAATATAAAACTCTCCGTCTTCTTCTTGTGGTCCTAAAATATGGTGCGGATTGTTGTGAAGAGCGTTTTCAATTGCATAAATTTCTTCGAAATTCCATGTACGATATCCCATTTGAGCCATTGCCATTTCCTCCTTGATCCTTCTAAGATTTCAGTTATTTTTATTGTAACATTTTTCTTTTTTCTTTGCAATATAATGCATTTTCTATGCAATATGCACATATCCCCCGCACTCTCTTGTGAAAAAAAGATAGCACACTTGGAAATTTCCATGCTATCTTTTTCACATTTTTATAATATTAGAGCAAACATAGTAGTCCTATTGAAGTAAGTGAATAAACAATCCACTTCGAAGTTTTGGCTCAAACCATGTTGATTTTGGTGGCATCAATCGCCCTGCATCTGCCACTTGAAATAATTCTTCCATAGAAGTCGGATGCATAGAAAATGCAACCGCATCTCCTTCCTCTACCAATCGCTCTAATTCCTTAAGTCCACGGATTCCTCCTACAAATTTGATTCGTTCATCTGTTTTTGGATCATCAATACCGAGAATTGGATTTAATAATCGATCCTGTAAAAGAGATACATCTAGTTTTTCTACAACATCATTGGAGCTCATGCTATCTTTTACTGTCAACTGATACCATTGCCCCTTTAAATACATCCCGAATTGTCCTTTCTTTTCTGGACGGAAAGCCTCTTTCACTGGTTGTATTGCAAATTCTTGTTGCACCTTTTCTAAAAATTCTAGTTCTGTATTTCCATTGAGATCGGAAACAACACGATTGTAATCTAAAATTTTCAATTGATTGGCTGGAAAAATAACGGATAAGAAATAAGAATATTCCTCATCTTTTTTTCCTCCATTTTCCTCTCTTCGCTTTTGACTTACTTTCACTGCAGATGCTGCTCGATGATGTCCATCTGCGATATAAAGAGCAGGAATTTCTTTAAAATGTTCTGTCAAAAACTGAATTTCTTCTTCTTTCTCTATTAAAAATACCCGATGTCTCACCTGATCTTCTGCAACAAAATCATAGATTGGTTCTTGTTCCTTCCACTGAACCATTTTTTGTTCTAATATAGAATCTTCTTTGCACGCTAAAAAAATAGGGCCTGTCTGGGCATTACAAGCATCCACATGACAAATTCGATCCCGTTCTTTTTCAAATCTCGTATTTTCATGTTTCTTTATTACATTGTTTTCATAATCTTCTACAGAAGCACATGCTACAATTCCCGTCTGTGTTCTGCCTGTCATCGTAAGCTCATATAGATAATAGCATTTCTTTTGTTCTTTCATAAAAATACCATCCATTATCCATTGTTGCAACATAGCTCCTGCTTTTTCATACACTTGTTTTGAATACATATCGATAGACTCTTCAAATTGAGTTTCTGGACGATCAATATTCAAAAAAGAGTAGGGATGGTTTTTTACCGCTTCCCTTGCCTCCCTTTTGTTATATACATCATAAGGAAGTGCTGCCACCTCTTTTGCTCTTTTCTTCGTTGGTCGAACACAATAAAACGGTCTAATTTCTGCCATAATTTTCTCCTATTTCTCTTTATTTGTAATGTCAATTGCCACTTCTAGATGAATCATTCTTCCATCTCTTTTAATCAATCGATCTTTTACCAAAAATCTACGATTGATTTTCTTATTGAAATGCTCCCACTTAATACAGCCACCTCTTTCCTCTAACTGACATTTTTTACAAAAGTCACAAGGCTCTGGTAATCCTTGGAGCACTTCATAGCACTTTCTTCCTTTATAATCTTCATTGCTAAGTCCAAATAGTTCTCGTCCAATTCGATTGATATAATATAACTCATGGGTAACTGGATTGCTCATATATACAATATCATCTTCCTCTTCCCATTTGATTAAATCTTTCTCTCTTATAATAGAAGTTTTCTTCTCATGGGTCTCCATCATTCTATCGTAAAGAGCATAATTATTCTTTCCATGTAATTTTGAATAGCGCAACGCATGCTCTGCACAAGCACGAAGTCGTTCCGTTGTTTTTCCATGCTTTGGATATAGGGAAACACCGATACTTGTTGTCACCTGAAGCTCTCCATTTCTTGTCTCCACTCGCAATTGTTGTCTCACATTTTCAATCATCTGATTTAATAACTGTCGCACTTGTTCTGTATTATCCATTTCCAGAAATACAACAAACTCATCTCCACTATAACGGGTAATACAAGCTTCTTTTGTCGTCACTTCCTTTAAGATATTAGCGATTCGCTTTAAGATTCTATCTCCTAACCGATGCCCATAATTATCATTTAATAATTTAAAATCATCAATATCCAACAACAAAAAGGCAGCTTGTCTTCCATTGTTGACTTTCATATATTGATCTAATACACGAACACCTGCTCTCCAGTTTAAAGTATCTGTCAATTCATCATGAGAAGCTTGATACGTTACCGCTGCTTCTCTCTCTTTTCTCTGATTGCGATCTCTTCCACAACCAACGACTCCCTTTAGATGCCCTCTTTCATCACCAAATAAAATAACTGCACAGTAAAACCATGTATAATCATTCGTACTTCCTTTTAATTTTAACTGGCACTCCATACTACACTTTCGCTCTCCTCGATTCCATGCCCTTTGGAGTTCGGAAGGAGCAAAGGTAGCCCGAAATTTTTCAGCATCTTTTTCACGACAATGCGCACAGGCTCTTTCAAACGCCTCCTCATAATTGCTTGGTATCCGGCCAAATTCTTGTTTCCATGTGTCATTTACAGGATAAAATGTATTATGAACAAAGTCCGCTTCGAATACAAAAGTATGTAATGCACAAAGTGCTATTTTATATTCCTGATTGGACATGAAATTATGTTCTTGGTTGTCATGATTGTGTTCCAACTGTAGATAATCCTTTCTATTCATACTTGATTTCACTCCTATATCAACCGTATTATTTCTATATGGCTTCTTTGGTAACTTTCTTGTATTATGGTTTCTCTTTTCATTATACTCTTTCTTTTCTTTCATGTCACCTATCATTTTCTGAAAAAATGTCTCTTTTAAAGAAACTATTCCTTCCATTTTTATACCATTGAAATAATACGAAAGACGTGAGAACGAGATTGAAAGGAAGTAGTGCTTTTTTTATGTTATAGGATAACTCGCTTGCGAGGAATTTCCTATAACATGAAAAAAAGACGTCAAATCCCCGCAAAAGGGCTGACGTCTCTTTCTTCTATTCCTGACCTTTTTTTCCAATATACCCTAATGCCTTTAATGTCTCTGCACAGAGTATCGCTCCACCAGCTGCCCCTCTTACTGTATTATGAGATAATCCAATAAATTTATAATCATAAACACTATCTTCTCTTAGACGACCAACTGAAATACCCATTCCTTTTTCATAGTTAACATCTTCTAATACTTGAGGGCGATTGTCTTCTTCTAAATATTGAATCAATTGTTTTGGTGCACTTGGAAGCTCTAATTCCTGTGGAATACCATGAAATTGTTGAAGTTTCTCAATTAACTGCTCTTTTGTTGGTTTTTTTCTAAATTTTACAAATACAGCAGCTGTATGTCCATTTAACACAGGAACACGAACACATTGACAAGTTATCTTTGGCTCACTGGCTTTCTCAATGGCACCATCTTTTATCTCTCCCCAAATTCTTAATGGCTCTTGTTCTGATTTTTCTTCTTCTCCACCAATATAAGGAATCACATTACCGACCATTTCTGGCCAATCTTTAAATGTTTTTCCCGCTCCTGAAATTGCTTGATAAGTAGTAGCTACTACTTCATATGGCTCAAATTCTTTCCAAGCAGTTAATACTGGTGCATAACTTTGAATAGAACAATTTGGTTTTACTGCCACAAATCCTTTTTTCGTTCCAAGACGCTCTTTTTGATATTCAATTACTTTAAAATGCTCTGGATTGATTTCTGGAATTACCATTGGAACATCTTTTGTCCAACGATGAGCACTATTGTTGGATACAACTGGGGTTTCTGTCTTTGCATACGCCTCTTCAATGGCTTTAATTTCCTCTTTGCTCATATCCACCGCACTGAATACAAAGTCCACTTCACTAGCCACTTTTTCGACTTCATTTACGTTCATAACAACTAAGCTTTTCACATGTTCAGGCATTGGGGTATCCATTTTCCAACGGTCTCCAACTGCCTCTTCATAAGTCTTTCCAGCAGAACGAGCACTCGCTGCGATTACAACTACTTCAAACCAAGGATGATTTTCTAATAAAGCGATAAATCGCTGTCCAACCATTCCTGTTCCGCCTAAAATACCGACTCTTAATTTTGGTTCCATATTCCTACTCTCTCCTTCTAACCATTTATTCTTTCTTGAAAATCCATTTGTGCACTTTATAACATCTACACGATAATTTTTTTATTTGCTTTGTATCTTACCTATAATTAATAGGGAAGTCAAGGGTTTTCTCATTTGATCACTCTTACTTTTACAACACCTGTAATCTGTTTTAACTTATCAATGAGTTCTTTGGAAGGAGGAGTATCGGTATCAAGCATTGTATATGCCCACTCTTTTTTTGACTTATTTGTCATATCAGCAATATTGACTTCTTCTTCTGCAAAAAGTGCTGTCACTTGACTTAACATTTTTGGAATATTTCTGTGAAGAATTGTCACACGAAACGCAGATTGGCAAATCCCCATATCACAATCTGGATAATTAACAGAATTTTTAATATTGCCGTTCTCTAAATAATCCATCAATTCCTGTACCGCCATTTTGGCACAGTTGTCTTCTGCTTCTTCTGTAGAAGCACCTAAATGTGGAAATGTAATAACTCCTTCCACTCCTGCAATGCCTGTTGTTGGGAAATCCGTCACATAGCGGTGTACCTTTTTTTCATTCAGAGCCTTTTTCATAGCCTCTTCTTCTACTAAGGCATCTCTTGAAAAGTTAAGAATACAAACGCCATCTTTCATTTGCGCCAATGCCTTTTCGTCTATCATCTCTCTTGTAGAATCTAACAATGGCACATGCATTGTAATAAAGTCACATTGTTCATAAATCTCTTCGATTTTTGTACTATGATGGATTCTCTTTGATAAACACCAAGCCGCATCAACAGAAACATAAGGATCGTATCCGAACACTTCCATTCCCATGCGATCGCACATATTAGCTACTAAAATTCCAATGGCACCAAGACCAATGACACCTATTTTCTTTCCAAGAATTTCATGGCCTGCAAACCGTTTTTTCTCTTTTTCTACATCTTTGGCAAGGGTTTCTTTTTCTTTATTTGCCTGTACCCAATTATATCCAGAAAGTAAATCTCTTGATGACATTAAAAGTCCTGCCATAACAAGTTCTTTTACCGCATTGGCATTTGCTCCTGGAGTATTGAATACAACGATTCCCTCTTTGGCACACTCCTCTAATGGAATATTGTTAACACCCGCTCCAGCTCTTGCAATTGCGAATAAACTTTTAGGAAGTTCTTTCTCATGTAAAGAAGCACTTCTTACAAGGAAAGCATTGGCTTCTTCAAATTGTTCTGTCTGCTCATATTGTTCTGTAAATAATGCCATTCCTACTTCTGAAATGGGATTCATGCATTTTATTTGATACATTTTTTGTCCCCCTACCTTACTTTATGTTATTTTGTTCAAATTCTTTCATAAATTCTACTAATTTTTGAACGCCTTCCATTGGCATAGCATTATAAATGCTGGCTCTCATTCCACCAACGGTTCGATGTCCTTTTAAGTTAACAAATCCGCGTTCTGTTGCCTCTTTAATAAATTTAGCATCTAATGCATCATCTCCTGTTACAAATGGAACATTCATAAGAGAGCGATATTCTTTTTGTACCGTCCCTTTAAATAATTTGCTCTCATCTAAGTAATCATAGAGTATGCTTGCCTTTTTTTCATTTCTCTCTTTCATAGCTTCTAAGCCACCTTGATCTTTGATCCACTGGAATACTTTTCCACAAATATAAATTCCATAAGCAGGTGGTGTATTATAAAGAGAATTGGCATCTGCATGGGTTTTATAACGAAGCATTGTTGGTGTTCCTTCTAATACATCTTCTGTAATTAAATCTTTTCTTATAATAACACCTACAACTCCTGCTGGCCCAACATTTTTTTGTGCCCCAAAGTAAATCAATCCATATTTTGTAACATCTACTGGTTCTGATAAAATAGAAGAGGACATATCCGCTACTAAAATCTTTCCTTTTGTATTTGGAATTTCTTTATAGACCGTACCATAGATTGTATTATTATGGCAAATATGTACATAATCAGCATCTTCTGAAATTGGTAAATCTGAACAGTCAGGAATATAGGTAAATGTTTTATCTTCTGACGATGCAATGGCATTTGCCTTTCCATAAATTTGTGCTTCTTTATACGCTTTTTTTGCCCATTGACCTGTGATGATGTAATCAGCCACTCGGTTCTTCATAAGGTTCATTGGCACCATTGCAAATTGCTGATGAGCACCGCCTTGTAAGAATAAAACCTTATAATCTTCCGGAATCTTTAGCAAGTCTCTTAAAGTGCTTTCTGCGTGTTCCATAATTTCTTCAAATGCTTTCGAACGATGACTCATCTCCATAACAGACATTCCCGTTCCTTTATAGTCTAGCATTTCTTCTGCTGCCGAACGCAACACTTCCTCTGGTAATACTGCTGGTCCCGCTGAAAAATTATAAACTCTTCCCACTTCCGTGTTCCTCCTTTTTCTTTGATTCTATTATTACTCTTCTAACTTATTAGTTTGTTAAAGTGTAATTGCGTACAATTGTACTCCAACAAACGACATTCGTCAACCTCTTTTTCTGTATTCTAATCTTTTATTTCTATTTTTGTAGAAAATTTCTGATTTTTATATAATTCAAATCATATTGTTGTGCATTTTGTTTTGTTCCATTCAAACATTTAACAAGCTGTTATTTTTCATAGAAACGACGAAACATACACTTTGAGAGTTTCTTATATTCGCCTGACACTCCAACTGCTAAAGCCGTTGGGTTCTTATGTACATTCACTTCCAAATATACTCGAAAGTATATAAGACTAATGAGTTTCCATAAAACTTTTATTACCAAAGACACCTTTGTATCTATTATCGATAATACTAGGCTCGTGTCAAAACCTGTTTATAATTTTAAATCCCAATACTGCTTAAATTTTTATTACCTTTTAATCTTTCTATTTCCTTATTATGTAGTTTATAGAAATTATCAAATCTTTCATTACA
>DVIZ01000201.1 GCA_018710905.1 Candidatus Scybalomonas excrementigallinarum
TTTTCCAATATCCAGCTTCCTTCAGATTCCATCTCACGATGGACACCCTTGCTTTCGGCTATATCCTTCCCACTACCGGGCGGATTTCGGACTTACACCGGTTAGAAACGTGCGCCGCCGGGCGCACACAACAAAAGAAAGCCTCTTTATGGTACTCTCCATAAAAAGGCTTTCTTTGTTGCTCTTTATTCATCTTCGTTTTTCTTTATACTAGTATCTTCGTGGTACATACTAGCAATTTCATCTTTTAATTGTAATAAACAATCTAAAAGTATTGGATTAAATTGACCACATTCTCCATTTAAAATCATCTGAATGGCCGTATCTTCTCCATATGCTTCTTTATACACCCGCTTACTTACAAGGGCATCATATACATCAGCAATAGCGACAATCTGTCCCCAAATGGAAATTTCATTTCCTTTTAATCCATCTGGATATCCTCTGCCATCCCATCGTTCATGATGATGGCGACAAATATCATAGGCATATTTATAAATTTCGCTATTTCGAATTTCTGGGATACTATCAAGCAATTCACAACCGCGAATCGTATGTGTTTTCATAATTTCAAATTCTTCTTTTGTCAGCCTTCCAGGTTTATTTAAAATTTGATCCGAAATTGCAATTTTTCCAACATCATGCATAACAGCTGCATTTTGTATCAATAAGATCTCTTCTTCTGGAATACTATATTCCTGATAGTCGTGGTTAATTTTGTTTAGGAAAATACCCGTTAATTTTCGAATTCTTTGAACATGTTCTCCCGATTCACAATCGCGAAATTCAATAGCAGTGGATAACGTGTCAATAATAGAACTATTGAGCTTTTGGATCTTTTTGGCCTGTTCCTTTAAGGCTTCTTCTTGAATTTCCACAACATGATTGAGATATTCTCTCTTTTTATAAAGCTCGATGATATTATCAATTCTTCGTCCAATCATCTCTGGCATAAATGGTTTACCAATCACATCGACAACACCCATTTCATACCCTCGTTTTAACGCCTCCATAGAATCTTCTGCTGTGATTAAAAACACTGGTATTTTCTCTAACATTCCCCTTGTTTTCATCTCATCTAACAGCATAAATCCATTCATAACTGGCATCCAAAGATCTAATAAAACAGCTCCAATCTCATTTCCATATTGGACTAATAACTGTAATGCTTGCTCCCCATCTTTCGCTTCTAACATGTTATATTTGTCCTTAAATACTTCAACTAAAATAGCTCGATTTAACTCAATATCATCTACAACTAATATCGTCTGTCTTTCCACCATTTGCTTATCCTCTCCTGTCTCTTGAACCATTTTATATCCTTAGATCTCTTCTATATTTAAGGATACAATTTTCGATCCAAAAAGTCAATGTATTAAGAAATGATTTCGATACACACTCCTCTTTTTATAGTCTTCTTCTACGATATGCAACAACGCCCCCGATTGCTAATACAATCACTGGTACACCATAAATAGAAGCGGTTGATAACACTTTTTGTGTAAATTCTGTATAAACACCATATTCTGTTGTGATGGATTTCGCCCGAACGGAAATTTTGTCCTCTTGTTGATTTAAATAATTGGTTCCATTTAAGAAGAAGTTCAAATTGGCATCACCACTATATTGATTGATTTGACTATCCCATTGATTCAAACAATAAGTCACGATCATCTGTGGCTCTTCTTCTTTTTCTACTATTGCAGATAAAACAAATGGCCCGTCTTCATCTTCTTTTGCTTTCTTTGTAATATCAGACTCTAAGTCTTTCTTTAAATAAGACTTTTCTGTGGAAGAAAGCAATGCTGTTACTGTATAATCGCTGTCTTCTGTTTCTTCTTGAATGTTTAATCCACCAGCCGTTGGCAACAGAACAAATAAATTATCATTTTGTAACGGCGTTGTAATCGCATGATATCCGTATTCAGGCACTAAAAAGACTGGCTGCCCTTGCATATAATAACTTGTATCTTGTTCAATGACAACTCCACTATCTACTGTGATTCCATAAGTTTCTAAAAACTCATTTAAATTTGGAAGTTCATCGGCCAATGGATCTAACAACACATAAAGACGACCACCTTTTTTCATATAAGACTTCAATTGTTTGATTGCATCTTTTGTAAAGTCTTTTTGTGGACCGTTAATAAGAAGCATAGACGCATCTTCTGGAACTTTTCCAGCAGTTACTAAATTCAACTCTTCCACTTGATAATTATCATTTTCTAGTTTTGTTGTCACATCACTTCCAAGACTTATCTCTCCATGACCGACAAGCTCATAAATCATAGGCGTCTCATCACTTGTAACATAATTAATGGCCTCTGTCACTTTTTGCTCAATATTTAAAGACTCAGGATATTGAGAGCCAGAATAATAGTCATAAGAATAACTTACAAAATCATTGCTACTCACATATCTTCCTTTCTCTCCACTTGTAACAATAACACTACCTTCTGTCGCCGTTTCCCCATCGGATAAATATTTTTTCCCAAAGTTTGGATATTGTTCTAAATCTTTATATTTTAAAGAAACATTTTTGGAAGTCTTTGCATATTGCTGTAAAATCTTTTTATAAATTAAATTGGCATCACTTTTTGCACTAAGCATATAGATCGTAACTTCTTGATCCAATCCTTGTAAGATTTTCTTTGTCTGTTTCGAAATCGTATACATCTGATTGCTTGTCACATCATAACTAAAATCCGCTTTTGTAACAACCACATTGGCAACAAGACAAATGGCAATAAAAATTCCTGCTAAAGATATGGAAACAGCCCCTTGTCTTCCTGTTTCTTTTTTAAATACAATAATAGTTAAAAATAAGAAAACCAAAATAAAAGAAACATAGTAAATAATGGAAGATAAGTTTAAAATACCACCTGCAAAATCATCAAATCGAGCCAGCACAGAAAACCATGCGATAATCTGAGCAACACCATCTTCATATAATTCTGGTTTCCATGCATAAATTCCAAAAATACAAACAACACCAATAGCAAAAACACATAGAGAAAGCCATGTTTTCTTTGATTTTATGTAAAAACAAATCGCTACAATCGCAACAACTAACAGTAAAAATACAATCGTATATCTTGGTCTTGTTGGAATATTTTGTACCGCATTTTCTGCTAAAAACATAAAAAGAACTGCCCCAAAACTTAGGGCTGCTGCAATCATCGGATTATCGGTAATGGATGATAAGAAAATACCGACTGCAATTAGCGCAGATCCCATTAAAAAATATCCTAAAAATCCAGTGGCTAATGCTCCATAATTCATCGTTCCAAATAGTCCTGAAATCACTGGAAAAATAGCTGTAATCATAAGGGCAATGGCAAATAACGTTTCTGCTGCTAAATATTTTCCAATAATCACGAATGATACTTTAACAGGAGAAGTTAAAAGCAACTGATCTGTCTTTTGTTTCCTCTCTTCTGCCACTAATTTCATCGTTAAAATCGGAACAACAACAATTAATAAAATAACAATGGACATTAAAACATAATTGCTATAATCCATTAATGCATAGGTCAAACAATAATGAGAATAATAAATACCACCTGCTGCTACAAAAAATGCAATAAAGACATAGGCAAGCATTGAATGTAAATAAGAAAAAAGTTCTTTTTTATAAAGATTCCACATCTTAATTTTCCTCCTGTCTTCCTGTTTCTTCTTGATCTATTTTGTCTTCTTTTACTTCCGTCTCATCTTCTCTTGTTACCTTTAAGAACACTTCTTCTAAGGACAGGTTGTCATAGGATAATTGGTATACAGGGAGTTGCTCTTTTGCCATATAAAAGAATAACTTTTTACGAACTTCTTCTTTTTCTTCTTGCTCCCCTACCTTTCCAATCACATCGATCAGACCATCTTCTGAAAGTTTTGCTTCAAACGATGTGAAGAGAGGACAACGTTTTAACACATCCTTCACTTGCTCTATTTCTCCATCAATAAGCATATGAATCTGATTTTTCCCAGAAAACGCATTGGAAAGTCCTTCTGGTGTATCCTGTGCCACTACTGTTCCTTTATCGATAATAATAATGTGATCACAAATAGCACTGACTTCCGATAAAATATGAGAACTTAAAATAACCGTATGTTCTTTTCCAAGTTCTTTAATAAACTGCCGTATTTCTATCATTTGATTTGGATCAAGACCAACCGTTGGTTCATCTAAAATTAAAACGGGAGGATTTCCAAGCAATGCACTTGCAAAACCAACTCTTTGACGGTATCCTTTTGACAAATTTTTAATCAGCCTTGTTTTTTTCTCCTGTATAAACAACGCTTCTGTCACTCGGTCAATTTCTTTTTTTTGCTCTTTTACTGGAATTTTCTTTAAAGAAGCTACAAACTTTAAATATTCCTGTACCGTCATATCCAAATAAAGTGGAGGGATTTCTGGCAAATATCCAATTTGACGTTTTGCCTTTTCTGGATTTTTTTGAATATCAATCCCTTGGATTCGAACACTTCCAGAATCAGGAGTCAAATATCCTGTGATGACATTCATTGTCGTTGATTTTCCAGCCCCATTTGGCCCTAGCAAACCGACAATCTGCCCTTCCTCCACACGAAAGCTCACATTTTGTACCGCTTTATGAGCTCCATAACTTTTTACTAATTGATCGACTTCAATCATGTATTCTCTCTCCTTTTTTCTTTTCTTCTATCCGCTTTTCTCCTCAAAAAGCGGAAGAGACAATCCTTTCTACTATATGAAAAAAATGCGTCCAAATTGTGAAAAAACTGTGTTATTCACACACTTTTCACAGACATTTCACATTTTCATAAATTTTACTCGATTTTTGATTGACTATGTAGAAAAAAAGTGTATAATAATTTTGTTAGTTTAGAACGACTAAACTTTTAGTTTATTTTTACTAAAAAGGAGGACTAGGATGGAAATAGGAAACAAGTTAAAAGAGCTTCGTATTGGAAAAGGATTAACCCAAGAAGAACTGGCTGATCGGTGTGAGCTATCAAAAGGGTTTATTTCGCAGGTAGAGCGAGATTTAACTTCCCCTTCCATCTCAACTCTTATCGACATTTTACAGTGTTTAGGAACCGATCTAAAAGATTTCTTTCAAGAAGAAGAAGATCAACAAGTTGTGTTTAAGAAAGAAGACTTCTTTGAAAAAACAGATGCTGAGCTACACAATACCATTGAATGGATTATTCCAAACGCACAAAAAAATAATATGGAACCAATTTTACTTACATTAGAGCCAGATGGCTCCACTTACATTGACGCCCCCCATGAAGGGGAAGAATTTGGCTATGTATTAAAAGGAACTGTTCATATTCATTTAGGTTCTAAAGTCTTTAAAGCGTCAAAAGGGGAAACCTTTTATTATACTGCGAACAAACAGCACTATCTGACTTGTTCTGGAAAAACTGGGGCAAAAATCCTCTGGGTGAGCACCCCGCCGAATTTTTAAAACTTGGAGGTTAACAAATGGAAAACAACAAATTAATTGATTTCGTTAACATTAGCAAATCTTATCAAGACAATTTAGTTCTTGATGAACTCAACCTGTATATTAGGGAAAATGAATTTTTAACACTGCTTGGACCAAGTGGTTGCGGAAAAACTACCACCCTTCGTATTTTAGGTGGTTTTGAATCTCCCGATCAAGGTCGTGTCATTTTTGATGGAAAGGATATTACAAACCTTCCCCCAAATCATCGCCAATTGAATACTGTTTTCCAGAAATATGCTTTATTTTCTCATATGACAATTGCAGAAAATATTGCGTTTGGTTTAAAAATTAAGAAAAAAAGTAAAGCTTATATTCAAGACAAAATTAACTATGCATTAAAACTTGTAAACTTAGATGGTTTTGGCAATCGCTATCCAAACTCTTTAAGTGGTGGACAGCAACAGCGTATCGCCATCGCGCGCGCCATTGTGAATGAACCAAAAGTTCTTCTTCTTGATGAACCACTTGGAGCTCTTGACTTAAAACTTCGTCAAGATATGCAATACGAACTGGTTCGTTTAAAAAATGAACTGGGCATCACATTTGTCTATGTCACTCACGATCAAGAAGAAGCACTTACGATGTCAGATACGATCGTCGTTATGAACCAAGGTTATATTCAACAGATCGGAAGCCCTGAAAAAATCTATAATGAGCCGGAAAATGCCTTTGTTGCAGACTTTATCGGAGATAGTAATATTATTGCTGGTACTATGATCGAAGACCGCATGGTAGAGATTTTAGGCGCTCGTTTTGAATGTGTTGATGAAGGCTTTGGAAGAAATAAACCGGTAGATGTTGTCATTCGTCCAGAAGATGTGGATCTTGTAAAACCAGAAGAAGGTACGATTAAAGGAACTGTTACTTCTTTAATTTTTAAAGGCGTTCATTATGAAATGGATGTTATGGCAAATGGCTATGAATGGCTTGTTCATAGTACAGATTTAGTTCCTGTTGGAACAGAGGTTGGTATCAGAGTCGTCCCATTTGATATTCAAATTATGAATAAACCAGAATCTGAAGATGAGGAGGCTGTGACAATCGATGAATAAGAAAAAATGGCTTGCAGCTCCTTATTCTATCTGGTCATTAGCTTTTATTCTGATTCCATTAGGAATTATTGTCTATTATGGCTTTACCGATAAAGATGGAGCATTTACCCTTTATAATATTATGCAAATCACAAGACCTGAAAATGCGAAAGCATTAGGTCTTGCCCTTTTGCTCTCTTTGATTGCAACCCTTATTTGCTTAATTCTTGCCTATCCTTTGGCAATGATTTTATGTAGTATGAATGTCAATCAAACGAGCTTTATCGTTCTTATTTTTATTCTTCCAATGTGGATGAACTTTTTATTAAGAACACTTGCATGGCAAACTCTTCTTGAAAAAACAGGTGTGATTAACAGTATTTTTCACGCCCTTCATCTGCCATCTCTCAATATTATTAATACCCCTTATGCCATTGTATTAGGTATGGTATATAATTTTTTACCTTTTATGGTATTGCCAATTTACAACGTATTATTAAAACTTGATAAAGATGTTATCAACGCTTCTAGAGATTTAGGTGCTAACGAAATACAAACATTTACAAAAGTTATTTTCCCACTCAGCATGCCTGGAGTTGTCAGTGGAATTATGATGGTTTTCATCCCATCTCTTACCACATTCGTTATCTCTACTATGCTTGGTGGAAGTAAAATTCTTCTCATCGGTAATGTTATCGAACAAGAATTTACTCAAGGAAGCAACTGGCACGTTGGTTCCGGTCTTTCTCTTGTTTTAATGGTATTTATTTTATTGAGTATGATTGTAATGTTTAAATATGATAAAGACGGAGAAGGAGGAGCTTTACTATGAGAAAATTTATCAAACGATTTTATCTTCTTCTCATTTTCATTTTGCTCTATGCGCCGATTGTCACTTTAGTAGTGCTATCCTTTAACAATTCAAAAACTCGTTCCAAATGGGGCGGTTTTACAACAAAGTGGTATCATTCTTTGTTTCAAAATGACCAAATTTTAAATGCCCTTTCTAATACACTGTTAATCGCCGTATTATCGGCACTTATCGCAACGATTATTGGAACGGCGGCAGCAATCGGTATTCATAATATGAAGAGCAAAGGACGTTCCTTTATGATGGGAATTAATAATATTCCTATGATGAACTCTGAAATCGTAACTGGTATTTCCTTAATGCTTTTATTTATCGCTGCTGGAAATATTTATGGGAATATGACAGGAAAAGGTTCTGTTAGCTTATTCGGATTTACGACAATTTTGCTGGCACATATTACATTCAATATTCCATATGTCGTACTAAGTGTTATGCCAAAACTTCGCCAAGTGAATCCAAATACGTATGAAGCAGCCTTAGACCTTGGAGCCTCTCCTCTCTATGCCTACTTTAAGGTTATTATTCCTGATATTTTACCTGGGATTTTATCTGGATTTTTATTATCCTTTACCCTTTCTTTAGATGATTTTGTTATCACTCATTTTACAAAAGGTGCTGGTGTTGATACTTTATCCACTAAAATCTATACTGAGGTAAAAAAAGGAATCAAACCTGAGATGTACGCCCTATCCACTTTAATGTTTGGGGCAGTATTACTCCTTTTATTGTTTGTAAACTATGCACCAAAGAAAAAAGAAAGTGCCGATGGTCTTCATTTTTCTTCCAAAGCTGGTGTTGCAAAAAAGGTAGTTGCTGTTGCACTCGTAGCTGTTATTTTCATCGGTGGATTTTATGCTTATTCTGGAAGTTCCGCTGCTCACTCCGAACAAGTTATTGTCTATAACTGGGGAGAATACATGGATCCAGAAGTGATTGAACAGTTCACAAAAGAGACTGGCATTGAAGTGATTTACGATGAATTTGAAACCAACGAAACGATGTATCCAAAAGTAGAAGCTGGTGCCGTGGCTTACGATCTCGTCTGCCCATCCGACTATATGATTAAACGTATGCTTGACAACGACTTACTAGCGAAAATTAATTTTGATAACGTTCCAAACATAAAAAATATAGGAAAAACATATTTAGAGCAGTCACAAGAATTTGATCCAACAAACGAATATTCTGTCCCTTATACATGGGGAACGGTTGGTATTTTATATAATAAGAAAAAAGTAAAAGAACCTGTAGATAGTTGGTCTATTCTTTGGGATTCCAAATATAAAGATCAAATTCTTATGCAAGATAGTGTTCGAGATGCCTTTGCTGTTGCTTTAAAATCTCTTGGCTATTCTTTAAATTCTACCGATGAAAAAGAACTAGAAGAGGCAAAAGATCTTTTAATCGAGCAAAAACCACTGGTACAAGCCTATGTTATCGATCAAGTCCGTGATAAAATGATCGGCAATGAAGCGGCTATTGGCGTTATCTATTCTGGTGAAGCAATTTATACACAAAGAGAAAATCCAGATCTTGAATATGTTATTCCAAAAGAAGGTTCTAACATTTGGTTTGACTCTTGGGTAATTCCAAAAAATGCTCCAAATAAAGAAAACGCAGAGAAATTCTTAAATTTCTTATGCCGTCCTGATATTGCTTTAAAGAACTTTGAATATATTACGTATTCTACTCCAAACGAAGAAGCTAGAAAATTAATTAAAGATGAGGATATTCGCAATAGTAAAATTGCATTCCCTGATATCTCTAGCTTAAAAAATTGTGAGACATTCCAATTCTTAGGCGATGATGCAGATGCGCTTTATAATCGACTTTGGAGAGAAGTAAAATCAAAATAACTTTTTTATAAGCCCTTTTTATTTGTATCTCTTTTTATACAGATAAAAGGGGCTTATTTTTTTCTCTCCCCTTGTTGCAATTTATGGTACAATAAGAATATACTTTAACAAAGGAGAGAATATAAATGTACAGTTTTAAAAATGATTATAGTGAAAACGCCCATCCTTCTATTTTAAATCAATTAGTAGCGATGGGGCTAGAACAAAACAACGGATACGGTATTGACATACACTGTGAAAATGCAAAATCTTTCATTAGGCGAGACCTTCAATGTGAGGAAGCAGAAATTCACTTTCTTCCTGGTGGAACCATTACTAATCTAACAGCCATTTCTCATGTATTAAAGCCATATGAAGCGATAATCTCTTCTACAACAGGGCATATTAATATTCATGAGTGCGGCGCTATTGAAGCTACTGGACATAAAGTTTTAACCCCTCCTTATGACGATGGAAAACTTACTCCAGAACTGATCGCTCCTATTTTAGAAGCCCATGAAGATGAGTTTTTTGTCCATCCTGCTATGGTTTACATTTCAAATCCAACAGAGGTTGGAACGATCTATACAAAACGAGAATTAGAGGCCCTTTCTTCCTACTGTAAAGCAAACAATCTGCTTCTATTTTTGGATGGTGCTAGACTTCCAATGGCACTTGCTGTACCAGAATGTAATTTAGAAATGAAAGATTTTCAAAATCTAGTAGATATTTTATTTATCGGCGGAACAAAAGTCGGTGCTTTATTTGGAGAAGCCCTTGTCCTCTTTAAAAAAGACTTACAACAACGGTTTCGCTTTAGTATGAAACATCGCGGTGCCATGTTAGCAAAAGGTTGGTTATTAGGTGTTCAATTTGAACAACTTTTTATGGATGGACTTTATTATGAACTTGGACGCCATGCAGTAAAAATGGCATTGCTTTTAAAAGATGCTATGTCAGAAGCTGGTATCTCATTTTTAACCGATTCCAAAACAAATCAGCAGTTTCCAATTCTTCCAAATAAATTAAAAGCACTCATTGAAGAAAAGTATTGTATTTCTGATTGGTCAAAACCAGATGAAAATCATACTTGTGTTCGTTTTTGCACCTCTTGGGCAACAAAAGAAGAGGATGTTCAAACTTTTATTAAAGATTTTAAAACCATGTATTCTTCTCTTCGTTAAGATACATAGAAAGGAGTTTTATGCCACCATTGATTCAAAATTTTGATGAAGCGATTCTTTTATGGATTCAAGATGTAATTCGTAACCCAGTTCTTACACCAATTATGCAATTTTTTACCTCTTTACTGGATCGTGGGCTGTTAGCGTTCCTTATCTGCATTGGACTTTTATTATTCCGTCGTACAAGGAAATTAGGGCTTACTTGCTCTCTCTCTCTTATTATTTGCTCTGTTCTTGTACACTTAATATTAAAGCCAATGTTTGCTCGTCCAAGACCTTATCATGTATTGAGCACCTTAATTACATTGGCACCAAGACCAGGGGATTTTTCCTTCCCTTCTGGACACACCAACACAATCTTTGCTGTAACTAGCGTTTTATTTTTTGCTTGTCCTAGAAAAATTGGAATTCCTGCCCTTATTGTTTCTACCCTTGTTGGACTATCAAGGCTTTATCTTGGAATCCATTTTCCAACAGATGTCCTTGCTGGAGCATTGCTTGGACTGATTGTTGGGTATTTTTGCTGTAAAGCTACCCACATTCTTTCTTCCCATACAAAAAGAAAAGACAGAAAAAACTAACATTGTCAAATTTCTTTTTCCTGTGCTATAATAACCGATAGTTCATAAATTATTTAACGAGAGAAAGAATAAATAACAAATGGAAAGGAACAAAAAATGAACGAAATTTACGAAGCAATTGAACAAAAAATCAAAGCATCTGGCTATCCATGTCCAGTCAATGGTGCTTCTATTTATAACGATATCTGTGATGAAATCGATGGAAAAGAAAACGGAACTTATCTTCTTTTATCCAAACAAGAAAATGATGATGTATTCGAATATCAAGTAACCATTATGGATGATAATTTCAACTTATCCATTTTAACAATTAAACATGGAGAAGAAACGTATCAAATCGATTTTGATGCAGAATAAATGAGAACAAAGTGTGCATTGCTCACTCTTTGCGACTTTAAGTTTCTTCTAGCAATGTACACTTTGCCGCGCGCGAGCAGTTTGCGAAGCAAAATTATCTTCTTTGCTCGCTGCGCATCGTTCGCACGTAGTGCTTTTTATTCTATAGGACTACTCGCTTGCGAGGAATTTCCTATAGAATAAAAAGCAAAAAGGCTCAAAGAAAGAATATTACTTCTCTCTTTGAGCCTTTTCTATAAACAATTAGGCTAACACTTTATACTATTATCACTTCTTCTTTTCTTATATAAAATGTTTTTATTGTATTCCTTATTTAACTAAATTTTATCGCATAAGCTCCACTTGCTTTTGCATCATAATTTTTTGTTACCTTGATATAATAAGTTCCCGCTACAAAACTATCTTTGCTAACAAAAGTACTTGTTCCAACTTCTGGTCTAATTGTGTTATTAATGATAGTGACTCTTGAACTAGCTGGAATCACTTCAAATGATAACGTTTCATTATGTTTACTTGTAATTTTTAATTTCAATTTTGATTTCTTTGTTAACTTTACTTTAAACCAATCCGCTTTTGTCTTAGAATCCGTTACATAAACAAGCCCTGTTTTTGTTTTTCCTTTTGCAATGGTGGTGGCTTTTGCTTTACTACTTCCTCCTTGATCGGCTGTAGAAGTAAACGTATAGCGTAGAGCATATGGATCGGATACACTAGAAACCTTTAAATAATAAGTTCCCTTTTTCACTGCATAATAAGTTGTATAGTTATTGGAACTCATTAGGTAAGACTTATTGGAAAGCATGGACTTTTTCTTACTATTACAAAGATCCACATACATTCCATATCCACCATCTCTTTTTCCTTCTACTTTAATATAGCCATTCTTTGGTGTTGTTATTTTATAATAGGTAATATCTTGATAAGAAGTTGGATAAGTACCTGTCCATGTTTTATTTTTTAAGGTTCGATTACTTGCACTATAAGAATATCCTTTTCCTGTCAATGCAATCGTATTTGTAGCTGTTCCTGTTACACTAGCTTTTAAATAATACGTTCCTTTGGCTGGAACTCCTGCCTTTAATTTTGCTGATAAATTAGAAGAACTAATTCCCGTTCCATAACCGACCTTCTTTGTGCAGGAGGCATCGGAAAATAACTCGAGTGTTACATAGCGCTCTAGTCCTGTTGCTGTAAAATCAACAAATACTGTTGACTTACTAGAAACAGTAAGTGGCTGAATCACTTCATTTTGCCCTGCTGGAATAGTAAGATTCACATCGATAGCCTCTTTTGGGGTTCCTTCTTCATAAAGGGCTATGGTTGGAATTTTAATCGCTTGCTCCACTACTTCCTTTACGGTATATTGGCTTGCATAAGTTGGAGTTGTCAACTGAGGAGTGCTGCTTAATATAAGTCCACTGGCTAGTACAAATGCTAACTTTCTTAAATTTCTTCTCATATTTACCTCCCATTTCTTTCCTTTTGCTATTTTATATTAAAAGGAATGTGTGTTAATAAACCGTTAAGATTTATCTATATAATACCAAAATTGTATAAAAAAGTAAATATTATTATCTTTTTTTCCATAAAAAGATTATCATTTCTCTTCCCATATACCTTTTAACAAAATACTTTTACTTTACGCTAATCTCCTATTGTACTATGAAAAACCTATAATGGAACAAAGTGTGCGTTGCGCACTCTTAGCGACTTTCGGTCACTTTGAGCAACGTACACTTTGCCGCGCGGTCGCAGTTTACGAAGTAAAATTTTCCCCATCGCGACCTGCGCATCGTTCGCACGTAGTGCTATTTTTATGTTATAGGATAACTCGCTTTGCGAGGAATTTCCTATAACATAAAAATAGGCTGCCACGAAAAACTCATTTTGTGACAGCCTATTTCTAATTCTTATTTATCTGGAAAATAATAAGTAAGCACTTCTTTTTTATTTGGTTTTCCAATTAAGGAACCAATCACCATACAAATTAATGACACACTAATTCCTATTACAATTTGATGTAATCCCATTACCTTGATTCCCAATAACATAGTAACACAATACGTTACAGTACCTCCAACAATAGAAGCAATCGCTCCTGTTTTATTCGCCTTTTTCCAAAACATTCCAAGCACAAATATAAATACAAAAGCGCTTTCTAGCCCACCAAAGGCAAACATATTGATCTTCCAAATAACATCTGGTGGACGAACCGAAATAGCAAAAATAATAATCCCTATTACAAGCGTACAGATCTGACTATAGCTAGCTGCTCTTCTCTCTGTCACTTCTTTTTCTCTTTTTTGCATTTCTCTCATATAAATATCTTTTACAATGGAAGATGAAGCTGTTAACAGTAAAGAAGATACGGTTGAAATAGACGCTGCAATCGGTCCAATAATCGTAATACCTGCTAATACAGCATTTAAAGACGTCGCAATCGTAATTGGCATAATATTATCCACACTATTTCCATAGTCAGCCAGTGTACCAGTTAAAATTCCACGCGATAAAACACCAATAAAATTCATGCCAATATTCATAGCACCAATGACGATCGTTCCAATAATAATAGCTTTATGCAAGGACTTCGTATCTTTATAACTCATACAACGAACAACGGATTGCGGCAAGCCAACGGTAAAAACTCCCACTAATAACCACTGAGAAATATAAAGAGTATATGGCATCTTCCCACCTGCAAGAGGCGTCAGCATCTCTGGTTGATTTTTAGCGATATTGTCCATAATCGCTTCATATCCTCCACCGGCTTTTAATACACCAAATAATAAAACAACCATACCAATAAGCATAACAATGGCACAAAGAGTATCGGTAATAGATACTCCTCGAAAACCACCTACGGTTGTATAAATAACGATGACAAGACCAAATAATACAAGTCCTGTTATATAAGAATATCCAGTAACAGCTTCAAAAATCTTTGCTCCGCCTACAAACTGAGCTACCATAGTAGCTCCAAAAAACAAAATAATAATCAACGCAGAAAGATTTGCAAGAACATCGGACTCATAGCGATGTCTTAATACATCAATAACTGTTACTGCATTTAATTTTCTTGAAACAATGGCTATTTTTTTCCCAAGGATTCCAAGCACTAAAAATAAAGCAGTCACTTGAACGACAGACATATAAATCCATCCAAAGCCGACATCCCAAGCCTGTCCAGGACCTCCAACAAAGGAACTGACGGAACTATAGGTTGCAACAGTCGTCATAGCCAATACAAAACCACCTAAACTTCTCGAACCGAGAAAATATTCGCTAATAAAGCCTCCAGAACTTTTCTTGCCCTCTCGTCTCATAAAAACGCTGATGAAAAGCATCGCAATTAGAAAAAGAAATCCTGGAAGTAGCACCGATAAATTATGCATGATTTTCTTCCTCCTCTTCTTCTAAATCAAAGTTCTTAAAGACTTTTTTCACGAGTACCCATACTGCAACGACGGAAAAGATCCACGTTCCAATACAACCGGTAATTGCCCATAAAGGTGTGTGAAAAATAGTAATGTTCAGTCTACTCACACCGATTCCAGAGATTGTCCAAAATAGAATAACTAGTAGTAGTACCAACAGAGTCGCTTTCGCCTCTTTGTTAATCTGTTGAAATTTTTCTCTTGTCGTCATAAAAATTTCTCCTTATTTTATTGATTTTTCAGTGTTTGTCACAATCCATTTGTCGACAATCCTAGGTCCCTCCGAAGCGAAAACTTTCTAGACAGCCTAGCTCCACTTATTCGTAGTTTACGCCATTCAAAAATGAATGTCAATCTCTCTGACGTAATTTTTGTTAAAAAATAAACAATTTATGTAAATCGAGTAGGAGGGAGTGATTAACTCCCGTCCTCTCAGTCGAGTAAGTAAGAGGAGTTTCACCTCAAACTTCTCACAGAACCGTACGTGAAAGTCTCCTTTCATACGGCTCTTATCATTCAACAATACG
>DVIZ01000202.1 GCA_018710905.1 Candidatus Scybalomonas excrementigallinarum
TTTTCCAATATCCAGCTTCCTTCAGATTCCATCTCACGATGGACACCCTTGCTTTCGGCTATATCCTTCCCACTACCGGGCGGATTTCGGACTTACACCGGTTAGAAACGTGCGCCGCCGGGCGCACACAAAGAAAAGCGGGGATATTTTTACTTCTTATCCCCGCTTTCACTTTTGATAATAGCTCTTATTTACTATTTTATACTGAGCCATTATTTCATCTTATTTTTTAGCATCTTCTTTTACAAATGTTCCATTTTGTAATTCATAAAAGGCCTGTCTTAACTCTTCTTGTGTGTTCATGACAATGGGACCGCCCCAAACAACTGACTCTGAAAGTTTTGGTGCACTAAATACAAGAAATTCTGCTGGCTTGCCTTCTACACTCTTTACACTTACTGCTTCCCCACATTCTAAAGCAACAGCTGTTTTTTCTTTGCAAAACTCACCTTCTACTTCTAAATCTCCTTTTAATAGGAAAAGATACACTTCATTTTCTGCCTTTGTTGGGAATGTAAACTCTTTATTTTCCATTAAACGAATATCATAAAAATCAGCTGGAATATATTTTCCTTGGAATCCTTTTACATTTTTATATTCTCCACTTACCACTCGAACGAGAGCAGTTTCTTCTTGTACCTCTTGAATATCTCTAATGTCATTGTATTCTGGACTTGTCATTTTATGTGCAGCTGGAAGATTGAGCCATAACTGAACTCCTAACATTTCTTCAGAAGCCTCAGGCATTTCTTCATGCATAATTCCAGAACCTGCTGTCATCCATTGGGCTTCTCCTTCTCCAATCACTCCTTCATTTCCTAGATGATCGCGATGTTTGATTCTTCCTTTTGCAAGATAAGTAATCGTCTCAATTCCCCTATGTGGGTGAAATGGGAATCCTTTTGTATAATCTGCTGGATTTTTACTGTCAAAAGAATCCAACATTAAAAATGGATCGTATTCTTCCACTGTTTCTAAGCCAAGCACTCGCACGAGTTTTACCCCTGCTCCATCTTGTGTTTGAAATCCTGTTACTTTCTTTCTAATCTTTCTCTCCATAATGATTCATTCCTTTCTATATTCATACACGTATTACATTTCATCTTCATTTCTTGAACATAATATATCACTAATTAGTGATATATTTCAAGTGAAGATTTCTTTATCTTCGTTCCAAACGGTAAAAATCCAAGCATTTTGATTTACTTTAAATGAATTTTATTCTTTTTTTACATTTTTTAGTATTTTTTAATAATTGTATACAAAAAAATACATTATTTTTTTGATAAAACATTGACAAACAGTAACTTCTATTATACGATTCTTATGAAATTGTTGTAAATATTATATTTCTGATGTTTTTATTGATAAGACAAAGGGCTGTAGTAACAAGAAATTATTAGAATCATTATATAAATCTCGGTTATTTCCTTTTGATATATCCTTGATTTTATATAATAAGACCGATTCTATTCTTGTTTCAACAGCCTCTATTCATGTAGGTATCTCTAAAATAAAATTCAAGAATACTTATACTCAAAAACTCTTACTATGCATGAGCGTTCGTGCATTCTTATAATAAACTAACTATCCACATCTAATATACTACTTATAGCAATATTTGAGAAACAAGTAGCATTTGTCAATACTGTTTCTCACTGTCACTACAAACAACCTACGGAATCTCCACTCTTACATAAAGATTTCGTAACCACCAATGAATCAAAATAGTCTGCGAAATATACTTTTTGGTTCATTTAAAAAATTTAGAAAGGATTCTTATGAAACAATTTATTTTTGACTTGAAACGTGAATTTCACGGCTACAATGTAAGTACCCTACTACAAGATCTGATGGCTGGTCTTACTGTTGCTGCTGTGGCACTTCCATTAGCACTTGCTTTTGGAGTTAGTTCTGGAGCGGATGCGGCTGCTGGTATGATCACTGCCATTGCTGCTGGTATTATTATCGGTCTCCTATCTGGGGCTTCCTATCAGATCTCTGGACCAACTGGTGCTATGGCTGCTATATTGATTAGTCTATCTGCTAAATACGGATTACAAGGTGTTTTAACTGCCGGTCTTTTATCCGGTATCCTATTGTTAATTATGGGATTATTGAAAGTTGGTAAACTTGTCTCTTTTATTCCAGTTCCCGTTATTACTGGTTTTACTTCTGGAATCGCAATTATTATCGCCCTTGGACAAGTAGATAACTTTTTTGGAACAACTTCTGTAGGGGAAAATGCCTTAGCAAAACTTTGGTCATATACTTCTCTTGGATTTCATCCAGATAAAATGGCATTGCTTTTTGGAATTTTATCGATTGCTATTATGATACTCTATCCAAAAAAATGGAGCAACTATTTGCCATCTTCCTTAATAGCAATTATAGTCGCTGTCATCTTAAACTTTATTTTAAACCCAATTGCTTCCTCCTCTTCTGTTAGTGAAGTGGGAGCCATTCCACAAAAATTAATTTCGGATCAAAGCCTTCTCTTTACAGGTATTGATTTTAAAGATTTTTATACTTTCATTGGGCCAGCATTTTCCATTGCCGCCCTTGGCATGATCGAAAGTCTATTATGTGGTGCTTCTGCTGGTCTTATGAAAGGAGAGCGGTTAAATTCAACCCGTGAACTAATTGCACAAGGAATTGGAAATATTATGATTCCACTTCTTGGAGGTATCCCAGCAACGGCTGCCATTGCCCGTACATCAGTTGTTATTAAAAGTGGTGGTCGCACACGACTTGCTAGTGTTTTTCACTCCATCACCTTAATTCTTTCTATGTTTTTACTTGGTGGAATTATGTCACGTATTCCTCTCTCTGCGCTAGCTGGAGTATTAATGGTAACTGCATGGAGAATGAATGATTGGGCTGCTATCCGCCAATTATTTTCAAAGAAATTAAAGCATTCTATCATCCAATTTTTAGCTACGATGATAGCAACTGTTATCTTTGACTTAGCAGTGGCGATTATTATTGGAATTATCGTAGCAATGCTGATCTTCGTTTTACGCAGTTGCGAGCTCCGTATTGCACTAAGTGATATCGATGAAACACAGCTAGACCATACAAGTGCTTCTCATCAACACATTAAAGTTGTCTATTTGACTGGACCTTTATTCTTTGGAACGCAAGAGCAACTAACCCATGCTTTAGAAGGACTTACTAATTTAAAAGGATTGGTTCTATCTATGCGTGGTGTTCCATCCATTGATGATAGTGCCATTCATGAATTAGATCTTTTAGTTCATCATTTCCGTTCTCTTGACACTACAATTGTATTTTCTGGTGTACAGGAAAATGTAAAAGCAACTATGGAACGTGCTGGTTTTATCGATCGTGTTGGAAAAGATTGGTTTGTCTGGGATACAATAATTGCTATTAAAAAATTAGATAATAATTTAAATATTACTGATACCCCTAACAATTATAGTATAAATAATATGTAGGCATAAATGGTCTTGTATGGCTCATTTCATTGTCTTCACATAAACAAAACAATTCTACAAGAAAGATTATATTTCATGATCTCCTTGTAGAATTGCTCTATTTTTCTTTATTCTATTTCAAAATCATACCGTTATTTTTGATTTTTTAGTAGTATTCATTATTACATGCTATCATATTAATGAATTCCTTCTTTTATTAACGTCCATTTTTGACATCCATATCCAGTTGGTCCCCACTGTCCTATGGTAGCACCATCTTCCACTGAATTTCCAGTTACCTCTAAATATTTACCACTATTTTTATTAATGATATAACAGTAACCTTTTCCCCATTCTTTTAAAGACCACAATTGAGAATCTCTTTGCGCATAACTACTTTGAATTGCTTTTGCCCCATCTTCTGTACTCTGATTTTCAATATCTAAATAAAGATTACTATTTTTATTCTTGATACGATAATAACCATTTCCTGCTGCCTCAAACACCCATTTTTGACACCAGTGTTCGGTAACACCCCACTGTCCTGCTTCTGCACCACTTGAAGTTAATGCACTTTTTATCTCTAAATATTTTCCGCTATTTTGGTTAATAATAGCAAAGTCACTTTCTGTATCACTTACTTGAATACAATCAAGTTCGGCAAATCCTACATTTTTTGTAAAGGCAATGGAATTAATACCCGCTTTTAAATAGCAAGTAAAACTACTCCATAAGTACCGATCCCAATTAACCGTAACTGGATAATTTACTGTACCAATAGTTGTTCCATTTACCGTGACACTATGAGAAGCTTCTAAATTCTCTCCATTGGAATATCTCACAAGAATATTGTAAGTCCCTGATTTCTCCACTTTGATATTCTGAAAGTTAACAGAACTATCCTCTTCGTTAATATATTGCACTTCCTGTCCATTGGAAGCATCCACAACATTTCCTATGGACGCATTGATAATCGTTGCTTTTTCTGCCTCATAGATAGTTCCCTGTAATGGAAGGGTACCTACTCGAACATCATTTAAATGATAAGTAGTTCCGTCAATCATTTTTATATTACTCAAGTTTTCTACATTTGTAGCGTGATATAAAGTGGTATTATCAGGGCTTACATCAAAACTTTGACTAAATCCTGAGAAAAATCCCCCAGACAAATCATTATAATCATAAGTTACTGCCATTGGAAGTCGCTCCCATGAACCTTTTCCTAAATTATAATTGACATAGAAGTTTTGCCCACCACTAATATTTCCATTACTATCTGTTCCCCATTTTGCTGAAATAATAACCATTCCATTTGGCCCACCAGCATCAATCCATTTCACATAAGGAGAAGAACCAATACCTCTTCCATCTGCTAGGGTTATTTTTGTACCAAGGCTATTCGCATCCCAAGTCACCCCATCATCTGAAAATTTGCAATAAACAATAGCATTATTTCTACTTTGACTTGGACGATTTACGACCTCGTAAGTAGCCATATATTTTCCATTTGGCAAGGCTGTAACAGTAATCATCCCAGGGCGATCACTTTTGTTCGTAATCGCTGCTACATTAGAAAGACTACTCCAATTCACTCCATCAGAAGAAATTTTTAAAGAAACTGCCTGTAAAACTCCATCTCCTTTTTGCCGTTCATCGGAATAATAACAAACTAATTTTCCATCTTTACTAAGTCCTAAAAATGGTTCCCACACAGTTGTCGTGGTAGAAGTAGGCGTTGGATCATAAATACAAGCACCTCCATGATCCACTTCACTTAAAAACGACCATGTATACCCTCCATCTGTACTCTTATAAATGACAATTCTTGACTGTGTATAAGGATTATTATCAAAAATATTTCCTGCCAGTAAAAGAGTTCCTGCCTTCAAATCTCCCACTTGCTGTGGTAGTTCATAAAGACATGGTTGAGAGGTTTTTAATAATCCATATTCTTTATCATATACATTGGCAATTAACTTCCAACTCTCTCCATTATCGGTACTTTTGTAAATTGGATACACTTGTTTTGATACGGTTGTTCCATCATCCATTGTTACTTTCACGTCTTTTAACTGATCATAGGTACAAAGAAGCGTTCCATTAGAAGAACCACTATTTTTTAGACATAGGATTCTAGCATAAGTGGCTCCTGCTCCATTTGAAATTTCATTACTATTTGGTACATAGACTGCTGTTCCATTTCCTATTGTCTTTGCTAAAACGGGAATCGTACCACCAAATAACAACGAACTTACAAGCAACATTGCTATAATTTTCTTGTTCCAACTCTTCATTTTTTACCTCCTCCAATATAAATGTCATTATCTATTCCATCATTATCTACTTATCCATCACTTCCCTTTTTCATTTTTCTTTCTATCTTTTATAAGATTTCTTCTTTCCTGTTTATAACGTCTCTCTATCTAATATCTTATAGTTTAAAAAGATAGACTTTGGACAATATTCCTTTGATTCAATTTGTTGTATTAATTCTGAAACTGCGGTTTTTGCTACTCCTTCTAAATTGGTGGATACCGTTGTCAGTTTTGGAGAAATAAACTCCAATACATTAATATCATCAAACCCCATTAATCCAAAGTCCTTTGGAACCGATAGTCCCTTTTGACTTGCCCAACGCATAATATCCAACGCATAACTATCGCCCGAACATAAAAAGGCTATTTTCTTATCCGAACAATTTTGAATTTCTTGTTCTACTGCGGATAAATAATTTTGTTTTCCTATAACAGAAGCTATCAATTCAGGATATTTTTTAACAGCTGTTTGAAACCCTAACAATCGTTGTTCATGTACATAAATATTTTGTTCTTTTTGAACTTCTAGTGGTGGACAAACAAAAATAATTCTTTGATATCCTTTTGATAAAATCAATTCTACTGCCTCCATAGTTGCCTCCATTTCGTTTACCTGTACCGTTGTAATAGAATCCGATACTTGATTTCCAATGCAGACAATTGGAAGATGTAACGATAACAAAAACTCTTCAAATTGTTTTCCTTTATTAATAGGACTCATTAAAATCCCATCCATTTGTCGATCTGCTAGTCCCTGAATTAATTTCTTTTCCCATTCTAGACTTTCATCACAGACAACAATATTTGTAAAATATCCTCTTTTATCCGCTTCTTTATTAATAACATTTAAAGATTGAACAAAATACATATTTTCCACATTAATTGTTACAACACCTAAAGACATTGTTCTCCCATGATTCAAACTCCGTGCTAGCAAATTCGGTCGGTAATTATATTGCTTTGCAATAGAAAGAATCTTCTCTTTCGTTTCCTTTCCAACACTTCCTTTTCCATTTAATGCACGTAATACGGTTGTTCTTGAAACCCCACACTTTTCAGCTATTTGATTTACCGTTATTGCCATCTTACTCTCTCCTATCTAACTAAAATTAATTTGAATATAGCATAAATCTATATAGGGTGCAACGCACAGCCATCGCTTAGGAATAGAGTAAAAAGGCACTACTTTTTCTCTTTTATACTTCGATACAAAGCATACTAAAAGATAATGATTCTATTTTTACGATACAATGCTCATCTATGATATCTGCCTCTTCCCTCTCTCTTGGAATCACGGCTTTGTGATCCTGTTGATTTGTCATTTTCTTATGCTTTGCTGTCATAGAAATAAATTTCTTAATCCGTTTCAAATGAAAACCTTCCATAAAAAGTTCCACTTCCATTGGTTCTTCCTCACTTCGATTTACCATGAAAATGACTACTTCTCCTTGCTTTTCATTCCAAATAACAACAGAATCAAGATAGGGTACTTCTAAAAATTGTTCACAATCATAAGTTTTTCCTTCGATTGTACTAGAAAGTACGATCCCTTTTGCGTAGTTTGCAAAATAATAAAAAGGATAATAAATCGTTTGTAACCAAACTCCTCCTCCCTGTTCCGTCATAATACAAGCACTAATATTCGTAAGTAACGATTGACAAGCAATTTTAATGACATCAGCATTTCTAAGCATAACCATTTGCATTCCAGCAAATAATAAAGCATCTTCTAGTGTATAAATTTGTTCACTAATCGATGGTGCCACTTTCCAAGGCTCTTTTTCTATTTCTTTATTAACCGTATTGCTTGGAAATGCCCATACGCCCCATTCATCTACACTGAATTTCATTTCTTTTTTGGAGCGTTTTTTTTGTTTTACTACTTGTGCCACAGAACGGATAGTCTTTATGTATTCCTCCATATCAAGAGTCTGTGCTAAAAACGCTTTTGTCCCTTTTTCTTGACCACCATAATATTGATGCAGTGCCAAATAATCAATTACATCATATGTCTGCTCTAGTACTTCCATATCCCACTGAGGATAGGAAGACATAGAAGATAACGAACTCCCACAAGCAATTAATTCAATGCTCGGATCAATTATTTTCATTGCTTTTCCTGTATTTGCGGCTAATCTGCCATATTCATAGGCCGTCTTATGTCCAACTTGCCATTCTCCATCCATTTCATTTCCGAGACACCACATTGTAATTCCATAGGGATTCTCTCTCCCATGTTTTCTTCGTAAGTCACTATAATAAGTGCCTTTTTCAAAATTACAATATTCAAGATATTGAATCGCCTCTTCCATTCCTCTTGTTCCAAGGTTCACAGTAAAAATCGGCGACACCTTTGCTTTTTTTGTCCATTTTATAAACTCGTCGGTACCAAACTCATTTGTCTCAATCGATTTCCAAGCAAGATCTAGTTTCTTAGGTCGTTTTTCTTTTGGCCCTACTCCGTCTTCCCAATGATAAGCAGATACAAAATTTCCACCTGGATATCGAACGGCTGTAACTCCCATCTGATGTACCGCTTCTAATACATCTTCCCGAAATCCTTCTTCATCCGAAAAAGAGTGTTCAGGCTCATATATGCCTGTATAAATCACTCTCCCCATATGTTCTAAAAACGATCCAAACAACCGAGAATCAATCTCTCCTATTTTAAAATTTTTACTACAATAAATCTTTGTCTTTAACATTTGACTCTCCTTATCCCTTTAATCCTGTACTTGCCATACCTTCCACAAAGTATTTTTGTCCTACAATATATAAGACAAACATTGGAATTAATGAAAGAAAAGCTCCTGCAAAAGCCGCCCCATATTCAATGGTATTTTGACCGACAAACAAAGCAAGTCCATTTGCCAATGTACGCATTTCTGTTTTACTTGTTATAATCATCGGCCATAATAAATCATTCCATGAGCCATTTACACTAAGGATACCTAATGTAATCACAGCGGATTTTACTTGTGGCAACATAATCTTCCAAAAAATCCCCATTTCTGATAATCCATCAATTCTGGAAGCTTCTGCTAATTCTTTTGGAATCCCTGAAAATGCAGCTCTCATCATGAAGATAGAACCTGCAACCGCTACTCTTGGAATGATCAATCCCCAATAGGAATCATACATTCCCATCTTAAAAACAACTAAAAAAAGCGGAACCATAATTACTTGAAATGGAACCATCATCGTTGCCAGCGTCATAAGAAAAAATCCTGTCTTTCCTTTAAACTCATAAAATGCATAGGCATATCCAGCCATACTATTCACAATCAACGCCAGTGCTGTCGTTCCTCCCGCGTAGATAATGGAGTTTATGATATAGCGCATAATAGGAATCCTATTTTGGACATCGATGAAATTTTCCACCGTATAGGTTTTTGGAATAAAAGTTGGTGGCCACGATAGAATTTCTCTCTCTGTTTTAAATGCACTAAATGTCATCCAAATCACGGGTACAAGCACAAGAAGTGCCAAAAATACTAATAAAAGGAAAATTGGAATACTTACTATTATATCTTTTCCATTACAACTTCTCTTCATGTTACCCCTCCTTATTCATTCTTCGATACATAAGCACAGTAACAGCCATAATAATGACAAATAAAATGACTGACATTGCCGATGCATAGCCCATATTAGAATTTGAAGAAAATGCTCTAGAATAGATATAAGTTACTGTCGACTCCGTCGTATAATTGGGACCACCATTTGTTGTAATATAAATAATATCAAATATTTGCAATGCTCCTGCAAAACGTGTCATTAAAATATACCAAAAAGTCGGTCGAATCGAAGGCGCTGTAATATGAAAAAACTGTAAAATTTTTCCCGCCCCATCAATTTCTGCCGCTTCATAAAACGAACGAGATACTTGTTGAATGGCAGTAACATAAATAATCGCAGAAATTCCAAAACTTCTCCAAATAGATAGAAAGGCCACAACAAAAATTGTCAATCCTGGAGTATTTAAAAAGTTAATTTTTCCAAACCCCATGGATTGTAAAACTGCAGTAATAAAGCCAATATTTGAGTGTAGTATCATTCTCCACATAATTCCGATAGCCGTTGCAGAACAGATGACTGGTAAAAAATAGATCCCTCGAAAAATTTTATTCCTCTTATTATTCTTTGTTATAAGGGCTGCAATTACAAGTGCTCCCAATACTTGTATCGGAACTTCTAGACCTGTAAAAATGGCAGTAACTTTTAAACTATTAGTAAAACGACTATCTTGAAATGCCTCAATAAAATTATGGAATCCGATAAATTTAGCAGTATCCATTGTAATAGAAACATCAAACAAACTTAATCCAAATGCTATTACAAGTGGTATTACACTAAAAAGTATCAATAAAATAACCGATGGAGCTAAAAAAAGATAAGCACTTCTCGATGGATGATTCCAATATTGTATCATTTTCTTCATTTGACTTCTCCCATCTCATATCATGATGCAAAGTTTACATCGGATATTTATTATGTAAACTTTGCATATTCTTAATTATACTGCTCTAATATCTTATCTGTCTTTGCCTGTGCTTTTTCTAAAATTTCTGGAATTGCCGTATCTTCAAATGCCACAGAGTTCATAATCTCTGGAATCACATCGTTAATAATCTGCCCAATTCCTTCAAAACTCGTATCCACAATAAAATCACTTGGGGCATCTGGATTTGTAGAAGACATCACCTTTAATTTTTCATTTTGCTTATACGAATCTTTTTCTTGTACGGAATAAGTATAGGCTGGAAATCCATTTGCTAACGACCATTCTAATGCAGGACTGCTTCCTTCTTCGTTTTCTTTATTCCACCATTCAATAAATTTATAAGCGGCTTCTTTTTCCTTCTCACTCGCTATTGTTGTTACAGAAAATCCAATTACTTCCACGGGATTCATATCGCCAGCTTCTCCTTGTGGTACTAAACTAATACCATAGTTAATTCCTGCACTATCAAGTCCTGCCGTCACCCATGGCCCTCCTAATGTAATTCCAATTTGTCCCGCACTCATCATAGAATCCGTATCCGCTTCCACTGGATTATCTCCATTATGGAGCAATTCTTTATAATTAGTAAGAAACTTTTCATATCCTTTATTTCCTGCAAAATTTGCTTTCCAAATACCATTCTCCTCTGTTACTGCAAGGCCACCAAATCGTTGTAAAATCCGTGCTACCTGATAAGAACTTTCATAAGAAATCCCCAATCCATAGACATTTTTATTTTCATTGGTAATTTTTTGTGCATAGTTTTTCATTTCCTCCCATGTGGCTGGTGGAGTTTCTGGATCAAGTCCTGCTTCTTGAAATAAATCTTTATTCCAATACATATAATCCCCCACTACTTGAAATGGAACAAAATACAACATATCCCCTTCTGAACAATAATCCAAATAAGATTGAATAAAATCCTCTTTCTTCAAATCAGTCTTTTCAAAAATATCGCTAAGATCTTGCATATGATCTCCATATGTAAATCGGGCCACACTAGAACTTAAAATAAATGTTGGACCTGTATTTGCCGCAAATGCTGTAGATAACTGACTATCAAAATCAGGAGAAATATCCATTTCAACAGTAATGCCATCTTGATTCTCTTTATTAAATCGATCGACTAATTCAACAAGCATATCCCCATCCGAACCTGTAAAACTGTTCCAAAAGGAAATCGTCGTTCCTTTTTCATTCTTTTTTGTACTATCTTTTGAACTGCCCCCACATGCAGCCATAGAAATTGCCATTGTAATTGATGTTCCAATTGCTAGTAGTTTTTTCCAGTTTTTCATACCTATCTCCTTTTCTTAAATAGATAAAAATAAACTTCTTTATTTTTACATTATTAGATACCTTCAAATACCCTTTTTCACTATGCCATATGTTCTTTTCCCTCCCTTGCTCATTATGAGAAAAATTCTCCATAATCTACATATCATCTTTTTTTAAAAAATGTACACGTGTAACTTATTTTTATACTTTCATAATAGAACTGTGGCGCATTAATGTCAATTATAAAATATAAAATCGTGATATTGTATTAATTATTATCTAAATTTTTGTTTATTATTTCTATATTTTTATATAATAATTATATTTTTCTATGTTTTATTATATTCTATAATTGTTCACGTATACTTTTTATATACTATGAAAACACTATTTTTTAGCAGGAACAAAGTGTGCGTTGCACACTCTTCGCGACTTTCGGTTACTCCTAGCAACGTACACTTTGCCGCGCGCGAGCAATTTGCGAAGCAAAATTATCGTCTTTGCTCGCTGCGCATCGTTCGCACGTAGTGCTTTTTTTCTGTTATAGGATAACTCGCTTTGCGAGGAATTTCCTATAACAGAAAAAAGTGCCGCAAAAGTCATTTCCTTTCGTGACACTTTTCTCATCCTTTTTATCTATGAAACCCCTGATCTATTTGGAACTCTTTTCATAAATAAGCCCATCTTTATTTACTTCTTTTAATAGTTTTTTACTGGCTTTTACCGCTTTTATTCCATCAAAATAAATACTAGACTCCACATGAAATTTTCCTTCATGTCCTTCTGGAACAATAGAATTACACCAGATTGCAAATTTTGTAATTTTTGAGGTATCTAAAGTTCCTCCATTTTTCCCTTTAAAAGAAGAAAATGGAATCGTAACATACTGTGCTTTCTTTTGCTTCATCAATTCTGTTAAATAAACTTCAAATTCTTCTCCTGACTCTGTCGCAATTTGTACCACTAACTTCTGACCTTTTCCATCTGGTTTCACCCACAACTCCATAGCATTATATTTTGAAAAATTATTGTTTTTTAAGTTATATTTCATAGTTAGTTACCAATAAGATGGATTCGATAATTTTTTACATTTTTCTACTTATTTTTCCAAAATCATGTTATAATTAAAATAAATCCGATTATTTAAATTTTGAGAAAGGATGTGATTCCAATGAACACAACAGAAACTTTTCACGGTATTACTATTATTTACACGGATAAGTTGGTGCAAATTGTAACGGATCAAAACCTCAAAAATTATTTAAATCAAAAAGGAAAAAAAGATGCTAGAAATCTAGCAAAATATATTTTAGAACAGTATTGCTGTTTAACAAAGAAAGACCTTGCTATTTCCGAAGACTCTTTAACTGTCGAAATTCTAATCCATGTTTACTTAGATCAACTATCGAATACGCTCCAAAAGCCAAATCCTCTGATTCCAAAAGAGCTGAAATCGAAACTGCTTCCTTTATTAAAAAATATAGAATCTCATACGGAAATTATTGACTGCGGAGAAAAAAGTGTCGATAGCAATCGTCATATTTTTGATAGTCTTGCTCGTTTTGCATCGATCATTACTTTATTGCTTGAAAAATAATCATTATGTTATTTCATTTTTCTTTCTTTATTTTAAGAAAAATTTTAGATTCAAATTATCAAAAATGTAGTATACTGTCAGTATCTATATTTTTTTCATTCAATTTGTTTTAACTTTTTGTTTTGTAACAGTCTCATATGTTTTTAGAAAGAAGGGCTATTATGGATTTTAGTGAAGGATTTAAAAAAGTTTTTCTAGCTGGCGTTGGCGCCATCGCAACAACGGTAGAAACTGCCACTGATCTCATAGACACTTTTGTTGAAAAAGGCGAACTCACAGTAGAACAAGGAAAGGTTCTCAATGAGGAATTAAAGCACAATATCAAATCAAAAGTAAAAGATCATGTGACCGTCAATGTGGTGAAAGAATATGGAAATGTTATGAATGCTGTAGATTCTATGAGCAATGAAGAATTAGAACAGTTAAAAGAAAAAATTGCTTCTCGTGAGCAAGAGATGCAAGCGCAGGCAGAAGAAAAAAGCGAAGATAATTCAAAAGAAACGGTAACAGAAGAAATGTCTTCTTCAAATAAGGAATCATCTTCTATTTCTGAAAAACCCGAACAATCTGTGAAAGATATTACACACAATACTTCTTCAGGTAACAAGTAAAACAAGATAGGACAAACATCCTATCCTTTTCAAGGACCAAGTGAATTTCGTTATACTTTCACTTGGTCTTATCTTATTAATTGATACTTTGGAGGTTTCTATGACAGAGAACAGTAAACAAAATACTTCCACTCCTTCTACTCCTAATTCCAGAAAACGCCTTTCCGTTATAATCCACGTCTTAAAATCTCACCAAATCACGAAAGGATTAACACCGAAAAAACTTCGCTCCATTTTTGAAGACTTAGGCCCTACTTATGTAAAATTAGGCCAGATTATGTCCATGCGCTCCGATATTCTACCTGAAAATTACTGCGAAGAATTAACCCATTTGCGAACGGAAGTAAAACCTCTTCCATTTCCTATGATCCGACAACTATTAGAGCAGGAATGGCATCGCCCTGTAGAAGAAGTGATAACAAACATTCAAGAAACTCCCCTTGGCTCTGCTTCCATCGCCCAAGTTCACTATGCTACTTTAAAATCTGGAACTCCTATTGTTCTAAAAGTACAACGTCCTCATATTCAAGAAATGATGGAAGAGGACATTCATTTAATGCGAAAGGCACTAAAATTTTTTAAATACGCACTTGGGTCAGGAGATTTAATCGACTTTCAAACAATTCTTGATGAACTTTGGAAAACAACAAAAGAAGAAATGGATTTTCAAAAAGAGGCTTCTCATCTTCAACGATTTTATGAAAATCAAAAAGAAATTGTATATGTGACCTGTCCAAAAGTCATCTCTTCTCTTACGACCAAATCGGTTCTTGCTATGGATTATATCGATGGGATTCAAATTGATAAGACAGACCTTCTTTTCGACAATGGATATGATACAACAGAAATCGGTAGAAAAGTTGCTGAAAATTATTGCAAACAAATATTAGAAGACGGATTTTTTCATGCGGATCCCCATCCTGGAAACATTTGGATTAGTGGTGGTAAAATCGCTTGGCTCGATCTTGGAATGACTGGGGAGCTCTCTACTTATCATAAGGAAATTTTAAAGCGTGCCATTATTGCTATTTTAAAAAATGATATGTATGAATTAAAAAACGTCCTTCTCGCCTTTGGTGAAGCAAAAGAACGCATTAACCACGCTCGCCTTTATAGTGATATTGATGATATCATTCAAAAATATATGAGCATCGGATTTGGAAATATGGACGTTGGAAAACTAATTGAAAAACTTCTTGATCTTGTAAAATCTCATAAAATAGCCATCAATCCAGATATTACTATGTTAGGACGAAGCATGATCACAATGGAGGGCACTTTAAAAATCTGTTCTCCTGAAGTTAACATGCTAGAAATCCTATCTGGACATATGTCAAGGCAACTATTAAATGAATTTCAATGGAAACAAGAAATAAAACATAAAGGGAGACTACTCTATGGCTCTATGGATAAATCACTAGCTATCCCTGCCCTATTATCCGATTTATTGAACATTACAAAAAATGGACAAACAAAGCTAAATTTAGAATTTGAAGATTCCGATAAACACTTATCTTTTTTTCAAAATGCACTGAATCGAATCATTCTTACCTTATTATCCATAAGCTTATTTTTAGGATCGAGTATTCTTTGCCTTTCTGATCTCTCTCCAAAACTTTTTCAAATGCCTTGGATTAGTTTTATTGGATTTTTTATATCCACTCTCCTTATGCTCTGGCTTTTACTCACTATTTTTTTCAGACGAAAAAAGTAAATAAATAAATCCTATAACAGAAAAAACGTGAAAAGCACAATTTTAGAGCTTTTCACGTTTATGGAAGTATTCTATCTTTTATCCTATTTTTCTCTCCGATAGCACTTATAAAATCCAAAACATCATAATCGTAGATGCTATAATTTGAATCATTGTAAACTTAAATACGACTTGGGAATCCGACCAATTTAAAGTCTTTCTCGCATAATCATGAATCGGTGTTCTTACATTTTTCAAAATATGAATATGTAAAAAACGGAGTAAGGAAACTTTAATTAATCCTAAACCACCATCCACAATGAGCATAAATCCTGCTAATAAATAAAGAAAAGGATGAAAACTCTTCATCATTAACACTGCAATAAAAAATCCAATGGCTCTTGAACCAGCATCACCCATTAAGAGCTTACTAGGTGTAACATTAAACCAAAGATAACCTAAGAGACAGGCTACTAAAATCAGTGTAATATTTGCATAAACAGAACCACTTTTTATAAAAATCATTGCAATACTCAATAAAGTGATAATACTCATGTTACTACTAAGACCATCTACCCCATCAGAACAGTTCGTTACGTTAATGGATACCCAAATTAAGATAATTGCAAGAATAATATATACAATAACTGGAATTTCAATAAACTTGCCAAACCAGTAAAATCCAACGTATTCTGGGTTAAAGTTTACAAATGTGATCGCAGTCATCAATGCGATAGCAAAATCAAGAATCCCTTTCTTTAACTCTCCCCATGGTGTTTCTGCACGATCATCAAGATATCCTGTTAGCATGGCTGCGAATAAAAGGATACAGTAAATAACATACTCCTTTTCAATTGGCACAAAAATAAGGCTTACGATAATAAAGGTAATAACAAAAATAATCCCAGCCCCTCTTGGCTTTCCTTTTGAAAGTTGACCATTAATAGCAAAAGCTCTTCCAAGATCATGTGGAAGATAATCTTGCAATACTTTGATTGCAACAGCAGTCAAAAGAAATGCTGCTAATAAACTAAAAAGCATAACTTCTTTTGAATAAGTAATATGAAATATCGTTTCAATCATATTTTTTCCTCCTTTAGTAACTGCTTTAGCATACCTCATTTTTCATGTTTTTTCAACCATTCTAGAAAAACTCTTTCAATAATTATAAAAAATAGAGGAAAAAAGGAGAAAATATTTTTAATCATGTTTTACAATTGAATAATACGTCTTTGCTGTTAACATATAGACAATACTATAAATGACAGCAAACGCTACAAAACAGGCAATCGTACATAAAATAAACAATTCTTTATTATACAAATTAAACATCATTAATATTCGATAAATAATTGGAAATGCAAACACAATATGTACTCCTGCCATGAGCAATGGTAAAAAGAATACTGTCAAAATTTGTGACTGAATCGCTCCTTTAATTTCATGTTGAGACATTCCTACCTTTTGCATAATCTCAAATCGTTTTTTATCTTCATAACCTTCTGTAATCTGCTTATAATAAATGATTAAGATGGTTGCCATAACAAATAAAATACTTAAGAAAACACCGATAAATAAAAATCCTCCATAAAGTGAAACCGCATTTTTATAAGAGGCTGCTCTTGACTCAATGAAACAGTTTTTCTTTTCTCCACTCGCTTTGCTCACTTGTTCTTTTAACTTATCATTTAATGCTAAATTTTCTTTTCTTGTTCCATCGGTTTCAAAGCTAATGTAATTTTTTATACTAGATGCTGTTTTTCCATATAATTTCTTTTGTTTTTTTTCAATAGACTGTAATGTCTTTACATTTGGTAACACAATCAAATAATATTTATCGCTAAAATAATCTTTCCTTCCAAACGGAATATCTTTTACATATTGTTTGACCAAAAATGTTTGATCCAATAGATTCAGTTCCTCCTCTTTTTCTCCCTCATCATTGGTACATACAAGAATTTCATTTTCTTCTAATGAATCATTGACTCCCATAGTCGTATTATAATCATCTAATAATACAAAATACAAAGAATAGATACGGCTTACATCTTCTACTGTCTGATTTTCTGTATCAATATAAAAGTTATTATTTTCTTTTAAAGCACTAAATTTAAGCCCTGTATAGCTTTCTACCTCTTCCATAGATAGTCCTTGTTGTGCTACTACATTCTTCACTTCTTCCTTCAGATTTTGCAGACTCTCTCCATATGATGTTGTATCATTCATTTTTAAATTCTCTTCAATAGAAAACTCTTTTGGATATCGGGTACGCAAAATATCATCGAGTCCAAACCATAAACTAATCGTAGTTGATAGCACAACGAGTATCATAGTCGATAAAATACAAATATTTGCTAATCCAATCGCATTTTTCTTCATACGGTACATCATGCTTGATACACTAATAAAATGTTTTGTCCGATAATAATAATTTTTATTCGATTTTAGCGCTTTTAAAAAGGTGATGCTACCAGAAGTGAACAATAAATACGTTCCTATCATGACAAGAATCACTGCTACAAAAAACAATCCCAATACTGCAAAAATATTTTTTGTTGTGATAGAAATATAATAAGCCACCACAAGACAAAGAAGTCCCAAAATGGTAAAAATCCATTTATTTTTTGGTTCTCGTTCTCCATAATTTCCACTCTGTAATAACTCAATTGGATTTGCCAAATGAATTTGTCGAATAGAATTTAAAAAGATTAAAAAATGAATGATTAAAAACAACAATACCGTCGTAATAAGCACTTTTTGTGAAATATAAAATCCCAATACAATAGGAGCATCAAAAAGCTTTAATAATAGTAAATACATAGCTTTATCTAAAAGGACCCCAAATACTAATCCAAGTCCAATGCTAATCACAGCTATCATCAGTATTTCATATGCTATTACTTTAGAGATATGCCTTTTTTCTAATCCCAATATGTTAAAAACACCAAATTCCTTTTTTCTTTGTTTCATCAAAAAACTATTCGTATAAAATAAGAAAATAACTGCAAAAATTCCAATCACGTATTTACCAAATGATAAAACTAATTGCAACTCCCCTCCACCAGGCATACTCATAAGACCTTGATTTTGGGAAAGCGAACACAAAATGTAGAACATCGTAGTCGTCATAATGCAGGTGAATAAATAGGGCAATATGGTTTTCCTATTTTTCTTTATATTCGTTCTTGCTAATTTCATATAAAAAAATTTATTCATATTTTACACCACCTGTCATAATTAAAGATAGGGAATCGGAAATGCTTTGAAACATCTCTTCCGTTGTCTTTTTGCCACGGTAAATCTGATGAAAAACCATACCATCTTTAATGAAAAGAACACGGCTAGCATAGCTTGCTGCCTTTGTGGAATGAGTTACCATAATAATCGTCTGCCCATTGGCATTGATGGAAGAAAATAAATTCAACAAATCATCGGTAGATCTAGAATCCAACGCCCCTGTTGGTTCATCGGCTAAAATTAAATCCGGTTCTGTAATCAGCGCTCTTGCTACCGCACAGCGTTGTTTTTGTCCCCCTGATACTTCATAAGGATATTTATTTAAAATGCTCGTAACACCTAATTCCTCTGCAATCGGATTTAATCTTGCTTCCATCTCTTGATGTTTCATTCCTGCTAGCACAAGCGGTAAAAATATATTATCTTTATTCGAAAAATTATCCAACAGATTAAAATCTTGAAAAACAAATCCTAAATGTTCTCTTCGAAAAGAAGAAATCTCTTTTTCCTTTAACTTTACAATATTATTTCCTTTTAATAATACTTCCCCACTTGTCGGGCTATCAAGTGCTGCTAAAATATTTAAAAGAGTCGTCTTACCGGAACCAGACTCTCCCATAATTGCCACATATTCTCCTTCTTCTACGTCGAAATTCACATTAGAAAGGGCTTGTACTTTATTTCCTCCAAATCTCGTTGTATATATTTTTTTTAAATTTTTTACTTGTAATAATGCCATTTTCTCTTCCTCCTTTTTTCTTTTAGTATAGAGAAAATAGCATGAAAATTCCATCGGTCTATCTTACAAATCTTCTCTATTTCTTACATTTTTGTATGATTGAAAACATCACATGCATCCAAACTCAAGGATACCCCTTTGCTATTTTCTTGTGCTCACGCTCTGTCATGAATATTATGAGGAAAGGATAACATTACTTTTGTCCCATAATTTCGCTCAGATTCTATCCAAATTTTATGGGAAAGGTTTGTCATAATCGTTTTACATAAATAAAGTCCGATTCCAGATGCTTTTTTATCATATCTTCCATTAAGCCCAGTATATCCTTTTTCAAAAACACGATAGCAATCACTTGCTTCGATACCGATTCCTGTATCTTCAATCACCAATGTATCCTCATCTTTTAAATAAATCTTGATCCCGCCTTTTTTCGTATACTTTAAAGCATTCGAAATGACTTGTTCTATTACAAACACAAGCCATTTTTCATCGGTAAGCACTCGTTTTTTTGTCTCTTGAAAATCTAATTGCAATTTCTTTCGGATAAACTCCCCTGAAAACTTCCGTATCACTTGCCGAATCATATCATCAAGTTCCGATTCTTTTAGCACATAATCGGTAGAAATACTATTCATTCGCACATAAGCGAGTACCATATCCGTATATTGTTGGATACGAAAAAGCTCGGATTTTAGAAGTTTCACATCCGGCTCTTCCTCCGTCTGTAGCAATAATTTCATACCTGCAATCGGAAGTTTCATCTGATGAACCCAAAGAGTAAAATAGTCCTCCAACTCATTTTTTTCATTTTCATAGTTCATCATTTGTTCCTTTTTCTCTTCTTGTAATTCTCGCAATAAAATCTGATAGTCTTGTCCAAGCAAGCCATTTTCTTTTGGCAAATACTCAAAACAATCACTTACTTGCCCTCGACAATTTTCTAGCGCCCGATGTTTCTTTACAAACTGATAAAAATCATAGCTTCCGATTCCAAGTAACAGCCCATTACTTAAAACCATTCCATACAAAATTCCCTCTATGTAATTATCATATAAAGAAAAAATAAAAAGAAGAATTCCAAAACTTAATAGATAAGAAAATAATAATTTCCTATGCTCTTTGCAATAAAAAAAGAAAAGTTTTCTTAATGACATCTCTTTCATAAACAATAACCAATCCCCTTTTTTGTTTGAATAAAGTCAAAAATCCCAATTTGCTCTAGCTTTTTACGCAATCGATTTACATTCACGGATAATGTATTTTCATCTACATAACAATCGGTCTGCCACAATGCTTCCATCATCTGATCTCTTTTTACGATTTTTCCTTTATTTTCCATTAATATTTTTAAAATACGGCTCTCATTTTTTGTCAGTTCAATGCTACGCTCTTCATAGCGAACGGTATTATCATCACTATAAAACCGCACTCCTTTATGCTCTAAAAAATCTGTTTTACCAGCGAAATCATAACTCCTACGAATCATTGCCTGTATTTTGGCTACTAATACATTTAAATCGACTGGCTTTGCAATAAAATCATCCGCTCCTGCACTTATAGCCATCACAATATTCATATTATCCGATGCGGATGATAAAAACATAATCGGAACTTTTGAAATTCTTCGAATTTGCTCACACCAGTAAAAGCCATTAAAATAAGGTAACATCAGATCCATTAATATAATATCTGGATTTTCCTCTTGAAAACTCTTCATAATATCTTGAAACTCCTCTACACAGATAACTTGATAGTTCCAAGATTCTAAAAATTTTTTCATTCCAAAAGCAATCGTCTGATCATCTTCTACAACCATAATTCGATACATATTTTTTTACCTCCCTATCATATACGCATCATTCGCACGTAGTGCTTTTTTATTCTATAGGATGACTCGCTTGCGAGGAATTCCCTATAACATAAAAACGGTTGTCTTCTATTCAACAACCGTTTTTCTTACTCTTTTATTTTTTGAAATTAACTCTTTTAACAGTTCAACCGATAATGGCTTTGTCAAATAGCCATCTAAGCCAATTTCTACTGTCTTTTTTGCACTTTGTTCTAATAATTCCGCACTCAAAGCAACAATCGGTATTGTTCTTGCATCTTCTCTTTCCAATGATCGTATCGTTCTTGTGGCCTCAAAACCATCCATATTGGGCATACGAAGATCCATTAAAATCAATTGGTAATAATAGCTATCTTTTTCTTCAAAAAAGGAAACGGCTTCGATTCCATCTTTTGCAATATCGACTTTCGCTCCCTCTATCTCTAATAACTCTTGAACAATCATAGCATTTAGTTCATTATCTTCTGCTAATAAAATACGCATTCCATTGAGTCCCGTTATCGAGCTAATATCTTCTTGGATTCTCACTTCTTCCACTACTTTAAATGGAACTAACAGTTGGATCTTCGTTCCCATTCCTTTTTCACTCTCTAGCTCTAGCGTTCCACCCATTAAGTTAACAATGGCTAAACTGATACAAAGTCCTAGCCCAATGCCTTCACTTTGACCACCTTTTGAAACTTCTGTAAATGCCTGAAAGATCCGTTCTTGATCTTCTTTTGCAATCCCGCAACCATCATCACGAATTTCCACTTGATAGACAGCGCTTGTCTCACTTTCTCTTTTTGCTGAAATAGAAAAGAAAACATTTCCTTTTTCTTCCGTATATTTCATAGCATTATCCAGTAAATTATAAAGGACTTGATAAAATCTTTTTTCATCTCCATGGAGTTCCTCAATTAAAGTTCCCTCCTCATAATGAAAATGAATATTCTTTTTCCGAGCCCTACTTCCAAACTGAGTTTGTAGTCGCTCTAATAATTCCTTCATACGAAAACTCTCACTGATTAATTTCATTGTATAATCTTCAATTTGTGCCATATCTAGCACCGAATCGGTTACTCTTAAAAGACTCTTTACCGACGCTCCCATCTGCCTAAGCACCGACACTACCTCTGGATTTTTATGAATCTCTTGTTTTCGTAACGTACTCTCTAATAGTTGCATCGTACCAACAATTCCACTAATTGGTGTCCGAATTTCATGGGACATCCTCGCTAAAAACATAGATTTTGTCATGCTAAGACTGCTGGCTTTACTTTGATTGATTCCAATAAATAAAATCTTTGCAAAATCAAAATAAAACTCCTGCTCTTCTTTTTCCCAATCTTCCTTCGCCTTTTCAAATCCAAAGACAATTAATAGCTGAGAACCTCTATCTTCTTTACTAATACAAAGAATCTGACTCGTTTCTTCCTTATAAGGGGCAATCCAACCTTTTCCCCGATCTTCCTTTATCTGCCTAGCCGTCTGACATCGACAACGACTTTCTTGTTCCTCCCATGAAAATAAAGAGTTCCATTCTTCTTTCGATGGACAATAACAAATCTTTTGGCCTTCGATCTCTTTCCCTCTTTCATTCCAATGGTATAACAATGATTTTGATAAATAAGTCTGATTTAATTCATAAATCGATACAAATTTTAACCGCTTATAAACACCTACCATGTTCATAAGAAGTGGAATAATACTTTCAATATCTTTTGCACGTTCAATTAAATCATAGGCATAAGAAAACAACGGTTTTGCCTTTGTATCATAAATTTCACTTGTTCCTTGATATTGTCCAAGAGTTACTTTTTGACTCGAACAAAATTGTGGTGGTATTTTCGTATCTAACAAAATGAGTCCTTCTTTATGTTCATGACTTTGCATATCATAAAGCCATTGCAATACCTCACCCCATTTTGGATAGCCCTCCCATTGAAGATTTTTAATAAAAATTCCTCGATAAAAAACTTTTCCATTTTGAATGTTTCCACAGTATTGTTCCTGCATTTCTTTTAACAAAGAACTAGAAAAATTCAACGCTTCTGTTTCTTCTTTTTTTTCAATCAGAAATAAAAATTCTTTATTTCCACATCGAATGACAGTAATATGTTTATCATCCCCAACTTTCTTTTTAATTAACTTTCCAGCAATATCAACCATGCCTCGAACAAAAGTAAAACCATAATTTTTTTGGGCCTCTTTATCCACATCAAGTGCTAAAAAATATAAAAAGCTCTGTTCCCCTCTTTGATGGATTTCTTCTAAACGATTAATTAACATCTTAATTCCATATTGGGAATGATAAAACCCTGTAATTTCATCGAGATGCTTTCTTTCTTTTTCTTTTTGTTGCTTCACTTTTTTTTCTGTAATATCTCGAATTCTTCCTATCATTCTTGCTTCATTAAAAATATCGCTTGTTGGTGAAAGTTCTAAATGCACCCACCTTTTTTGATGATAGTAATCAATTTCTGAAAAATCAATTTCTGCCGACATTCTCTTTCCATTTAAAAGTTCTTGTAACCTCAAATAAGAGCCTGTCATCTCTTTTTGTGCTTCCTTGATTCTTCCTAAAAAATTTTCTTTTGTCACTTCCTTTGTTTTTGGAATTTCTGGTTTCATAAAATCCCCATATTCCAATAACTTATCATCGGCAATATTATATTCAAAAATATAATCAGAAGAAGTCTTTAAAGCGATTTGATAACACTCATGTTCCTTTTTTAACTGTCTTTTTGCTTCATTTGTCTCCGTTACATCCCATATTGCAAGTTCTAATAGCCATTCTCCCTCTTGAAAAATAAGTGAATAATGTATCATGGTCTCATAACGCTTGCCTCGAACAAAGAAATTAATCTCTAATTCACTTTTTTCAATCTGTTTTCTAAGCCGTCCTTCTGACATCATCTGACAAAAAAGAGTCATTCTTCCTTTGCTATCAATATCTAAAAATTCCATCAGATTGTCAAAACATAACGCCTCTGGTTTTCTTCCAAAAAATACACAAGCGGTCTTATTGAATTTTAAAATATCACCATTAAAATTAATTGTTATATAAGGTATCGGAATATTTTCATATTGAGACAAATTTTTTTGTTTTTCATATTCTAACTGCATTTGAATTTTGCGAATATCATTTTTCAATTGTGAATTTTCTTTTTTCAATTGACTGAAAGCCGTATGAATATCCATTTCCTTCATCTCTCTTATTTTCTATACTTCTTTTCTATCTATAAATTTCTTATCAGCTATTGTAGTGTCTACCATAGTAAGTATAATTCCATTTACCATGTTTTGTTCTGTTCTGCTTGGCTGAATACGAATCAACCAACGTTTTCCTCGACTATCATTTAAATATCGATAAATTTTTTGATTACTCTCTACAACATAGCGAAGATCTTCATGGAATTGTGGATACTCTTCCATGAAAGTCACATGAAAAATGGAACGTCCAATATCATTTTCTACCAAGTTCGTCATAGCTTTTACAATTGGTGTGATTTTTCGAATACAAAGTTTCTGATCCAGATAAAGAGCACCAATCTCGGCACTGACAAGAAGATTATCCATATCTTCTGTCATCCCTGTCAATTCATCCAGTTTCATACGATACTCTGCATTTACAGTATGCAACTCTTCATTAACCGATTGTAATTCTTCGTTGGTGCTTTGTAATTCTTCATTGCTAGCAATTAACTCTTCATTGGTACTTTGCAATTCTTCATTACTTGTCTCTAACTCTTCTACTGTTGCATGAAGACTTTCTTTACTCGCTTGAAGTTCTCGTTCTAACTCTTCAATTCTCTGTCCTGCTAATGACTCAGAATCCATAAAATCTATGGCATTTTCTTTCATTCCTGCCGTCACCGTTTGGAGACTTACTAAATAATATTCCGAACGATTGTACACAACTCTTTTTCCAGTAATTGTAATTTCTTCCCCTGGAAAATTTTTTAATCCTGTGATCGTTTCTTTTACAATATCTTTTTCTTTTCTTTTTAATCTTCTTAACACACCATTGACAAATAAGGAGAGATCATTTGGTAAAATCGCTAAAAATTGATTTGTGAATTTTCCAGGTTTTAAATCTAGAAAATGATTAATATTACTAATCACTTGTATAATATTGTCCCCTGCATCTAATAATACTGCTGGTGGCAATAATTCAGAAACTGCTTTCTCCACTAAATGGTCCATTCGTATTTTCCGATTATAATTCACGGAAAATGATTGATTGTCCGTAAATCGATTTTTAGAAGCACTAATATCATTTACGCCAAAATTCCAAAGAGGCACAGAAACATGAAATCCATTTCTCATGCGATAAATTTTCCATTTTGAATCGATTGTTTCAAAGGCTTCTGTCATCTCTCCAATGGACTCACTAGATCCCATAAACAAATAACCTTTTCCATTTAGCGCCTGACAAAAGGATTCTAACACCTTTTTTTGTAAGTTAGCTTTTAAGTAAATAAATAAATTTCGGCAAAGCAATAGATCTAAATTAGAAAATACTGGATCACTCAATAAATTATGTACTGCAAATACAATATTATTACGAATACAATCGCGAACTTGGAAATAGTCCCCTTTTTTTACAAAATATTTATTTAAATATTCTTTTGGTACATCCGAAATAATATTTTCCGAATAAATTCCTCTTCCGGCAATTTCTACTGCCACGGGATCCACATCGGTTGCAAAAATTTTATAAGAACAATTTAAACGATTCTTTTCAATGTATTCTGACAACAAAATTGCTGTTGAATACACTTCTTCTCCAGTGGAACAAGCACAGCTCCATACTCGAATCTGCGGTCTTGTATAATCAAGATTTGGTATTACATGATGTTCTAAACTAGAAAAGGCTTCTTTATCTCGAAAGAAACTAGTCACTCCAATTAACATCTCTTTAAAAAGAGTATTTCTCTCATCCTCAGATTCCGTTAAAATTTTATAGTACTCATTGACAGATTTACAACGATTAATACTCACTCTTCTCTCTAATCTTCTTAAAATAGTCGTCTCTTTATAATATGAAAAATCCACACCAGTATGCTCTTTTAAAATACGAAGCACCTCTGTAAACATATTCATTGCATTTTTATCTTTTGTGACTTCCTCTAACAAGCGATGTCCCTGAATATATGGGTGTTTAATATAGGCAAGTAATGTCTGTCCCATCTTTTCAGGAGATAAAATATAATCCACAGAACCCGTTGCAATAGAACTTCTTGGCATGCTACCAAACTGAGCAGTAATAGCATCTTGTGCCATCACCATTCCGCCTTCTTCTTTAATTGCACGGATTCCAAGAGAACCATCAGAACCACAACCAGATAGAATAATTCCAATGGCATTTTTCCCACAAGAAGAGGCGATAGAACGAAACAAAGTATCAATTGGATGTTGTACAATCTGTTCCGCATCCATCGGTGTGTTTTTAAACACATTTCCTTCCATTTCTAAATTATACCCTGGACTATTTAAATATACTGTATCCGCTTCCACTTCCATTCCATCTTCCGCTTGAATAATTGGCATTTCTGTGCAACGCTGTAATAGTGTCTTCATATAACTTTTGTAATCTGGAGATAAATGCTGAACAACAATATAAGCAATTCCTGCATTTTGAGGCATCCTCTTAAAAAGGGCTTGTAATGCTTCTACGCCGCCTGCAGATGCTCCGATTCCTGCTACATAAATATTATTGGATTCTCTTTTCATCAACTCTTTCCTCCTAGTATCTCATCATGAACGAATCAATTCTGTCCATCATTTATCATCTATGTTTATAGTACCTTACAATATAAAACCTTCTTATCAATTATTTTTCCTTATTTTCCCTTAATTTCACTCGATCCCTTAAACTCCATAATGCGAGCGCGCTTACTTCTGCTCGCTGACACATATTGTATCATAAGCATAGCCCATGATCGCCATTTGCCAAATATGCCGTTAGCGGCTTATTATTTTTATTATACCATACGTCTGCTAAAAAACAAACTATCTAAAATTGGTAAAAAACTGATAAGAAGCCAATTTGGAACAAAGTGGGCGTTGCACACTCCTCGCGACTTTCGATAACTTCTAGCAACGTACACTTTGCCGCGCGGTCGCAGTTTACGAAGTAAAATTTTCCCCATTGCGACCTGCGCCTCGTCCGCACGTAGTGCTTTTTTATTTCATAGGAAATGGTACTTTTACAAATTAATGTAACAAGATATTTCCTATGAAATAAAAAACACAAAAAAACCTAAAATACTTCGATAAGTAATTTTAGGTTTTTTTGTTTTCTTTCCTTTATTTTTTGTTTTTTTTCTTAATCTCTGTTGATTCTCTCTTTAATAGCTCCCCTTCAAAGACAATATGCTGATTCCCTTCCTTCTTATAAATCAAGTCAAACAAAATGCGGATTGCCTCTTTTGCTATTTCTTTTGAAGGTTGTTTTAACGTTGTAATCGATGGATTATAATAAAAAGTTTCTTCTAATCCATCAAATCCAGCCACTGCACAATCTTCTGGAATCTTGATTCCTGCTTCTAACAATGCTTTACTAGCGCCAATTGCCATCACATCGGATATGGCATAAAGACAAGTAAAATCTCTTCTTTCTTCTAAC
>DVIZ01000019.1 GCA_018710905.1 Candidatus Scybalomonas excrementigallinarum
CGATAATTTCTATTTCTAACTCCTTACATTTTAATTTAACCAGTTCTTTAAATCGTTGTTCTACTTTAGGTATTAGAAAAATCTTTCTTCTGTATCGAGGACAAAATACAAAATGATAATTTATCAAAGATACTGTTGTGTTTGTATGTCTATAATTATTTTCCATACTATAAGTATAGCATATAATATGTACAAAACAAAGACAAACATACACAAAAATTTAAAATAAATAGTGCTTTCATCCCACCCCTAAAGGAATGGGATTTTCGCACTTAAATTGTAACCAATACGAAAGCCGTTTTGAAACTACTACATGATCTCTTTTTTCTTTTTATTTTTTTTATTTTCCTTTTATTTCTTCTCTAAATCTTCTTCTGAAAACGTATCTTGAATGGAAGCTCCTGGTGCACACATTGGCCAAACTTTATCATCAGAATCCAATACACATTCAATGACAACTGGCATGTTTGACGCCATTGCCTCCCCAAATGCCTTTTCAAACTCTTCGATCGTCGTAACGCGCATAGCCGTTGCCCCTAATCCTTCGGATACTTTTACAAAATCCACTTTATCATTTAATGTGGTATAAGAATATCTTTGCTCATAAAATAAACTCTGCCACTGACGCACCATTCCTAACACATGGTTATTAAATACAACTTCAATAACAGGAATTTCATAACGAGATAACGTGGCAAGTTCATTTAAATTCATGCGGAAACAACCATCCCCTGCAATATTAACAACAAGACTATCTGGTTTTCCGACCTTTGCTCCCATAGCGGCTCCTAATCCATATCCCATCGTTCCAAGGCCACCAGAGCTTAAAAAGGTTCTTGGTTTTCTATAATGGAAATATTGGGCGGCCCACATTTGGTGTTGTCCTACATCGGTTGTAATAATGGCATTTCCTTTTGTCATTTCCTCAATTTTCTCAACAATGGCAGGCCCACAAAGTTTTGACTGCTTGTAGGTCACTGGATATTTTTCCTTTAAACTCTTAATATAGACAATCCATTCGGAATGTTCCATAGGCTCGATACGGCGATTTAACTCTTGCAATACGCATTTAATATCCCCGATCACACTGGCATCGCATACTTTGTTTTTATTTACTTCCGCAGGATCCACATCCACTTGTAATATTTTTGCATTTTGGGCAAATCGTTTTGGATTGGCACAGACACGATCGCTAAATCGAGCCCCGAGCACAATTAAAAGATCACAGTCTGTCACACCTAAATTAGAAGCCTTTGTTCCATGCATTCCAATCATCCCTGTATAATAATCAGAACAGCCATCAAACGCTCCTTTTCCCATTAATGTATCACAAACCGGTACATCGACTTTTTGCACAAATTCTGCCAGCTCTTCACTAGCTCCTGAACAAATCGCTCCTCCCCCTACCATAATATATGGTTTTTTTGCCTCTTTTAACATCGTGAGTGCTTTTTGTAAATCGCTTTCTCGAATGTGCTTTGTAATCGGCATTACTGGCTCAATTTCTTTTGGTTCATACTCGAATTTAGCCGCTGTTACATCTTTTGTTATATCCACTAATACTGGCCCTGGACGACCACTTTTTGCGATAGAAAATGCCTTCCGAATCGTATCCGCTAAATCATGGATGTCTTTTACAATATAACTATGTTTTACAATTGGCATAACAACTCCCGCAATATCCACTTCTTGAAAACTATCTTTTCCAAGAATCGAAACCGCCACATTGGCAGTAATTGCTACAATTGGAATCGAATCCATATAGGCAGTTGCAATTCCTGTTACAAGGTTTGTCGCTCCTGGCCCAGAAGTTGCCATACAGACACCTACTTTTCCAGTAGCTCTTGCATAACCATCTGCAGCATGAGCCGCTCCTTGCTCATGAGAAGTCAAAATATGCCTAATATCTTGCTGTTTATAAAGAGCATCATATACATTTAAAATAGAGCCTCCTGGATAGCCAAATACGGTATCTACCCCTTGCTCTTTTAAACACTCAATTATGATTTCTGAACCTGTTAACTGTCTCATGTTTTCTCCTCCTTTTCTATATATGGCTATAGCTTAGAAAAACGACAGACTTTTTTCTATCGTTTCCCTAAGCTCTTATTTGCACTATCTTTCTTTTTCTTATGTTATAACATCCTTACTTAGAAGGAACTTCAAGAATCGCTCCTTTGTTACCAGATGTTACCATAGCCGCATATCTAGCCAAATATCCAGTAGTCACCTTTGGTTTCCTTGACTTCCAGTTCGCTTTTCTTCTTTCTAATTCTTCTTCAGATACCTTCATATTCAAACAATTGTTTGGAATATCGATGGAGATAATATCACCTTCTTCTACAAGAGCAATTGGGCCACCAACGGCAGCTTCTGGAGATACGTGACCAATAACCGCTCCTCTTGATGCTCCTGAAAAACGACCATCGGTAATTAATGCAACCGAAGAACCAAGTCCCATTCCCATAATCGCAGAAGTTGGGTTTAACATCTCTCTCATTCCTGGACCACCTTTTGGTCCTTCATAACGAATAATAATAACGTCACCGGGATGAATCTTACCGCCTTTAATGGCTACAATTGCATCATCCTCGCAATCAAAGACTCTTGCAGGGCCTTCGTGGACAAGCATTTCATCTGCCACTGCAGAACGTTTTACAATTCCTGTATCTGGAGCTAAATTTCCCTTTAATACAGCAATTCCTCCCGTCTCACTATATGGATTATCAATGGGACGAATCACATCGGTATCTTTATTGATACAGCCTTCGATATTTTCACCAATTGTCTTTCCTGTTACCGTCAAGGCATCCGTATGTAATAATTGTTTTTTATTGAGCTCATTCATAACAGCATAGACACCACCAGCCTCATTGAGTTCTTCAATGTAAGTACGGCCTGCTGGAGCTAAATGGCAAAGATTTGGTGTTTTTGCACTAATTTCATTGGCAATTTCCATGTCCAATGTAACCCCTGCCTCATGAGCGATGGCAGGAAGATGAAGCATAGAATTGGTAGAACATCCAAGTGCCATATCCACTGTCATAGCGTTTAAAAATGCCTTTTCTGTCATAATATCTCTTGGGCAAATATTATTTTTTACTAATTCCATTACTTGCATTCCCGCTAATTTTGCAAGACGAATTCTTTCCGAATAAACGGCTGGAATCGTTCCATTTCCTTTTAATCCCATTCCGAGTGCCTCCGTCAAACAGTTCATGCTATTGGCTGTATACATTCCAGAACAAGAACCGCACGTTGGGCAAGTCTTCTCTTCCATCTCTTTGAATTCTTCTGCACTCATCTTTCCTGCCGTATAAGAACCTACCGCCTCAAACATACTGGATAAACTTGTCTTACAACCATTTACCTTTCCTGCAAGCATTGGTCCACCGCTTACAAAGATCGTTGGAATATTGACACGAGCGGCTGCCATTAAAAGCCCTGGAACATTTTTATCACAGTTTGGCACCATAACAAGTCCATCAAATTGATGGGCAATTGCCATCGCTTCTGTAGAGTCACAAATTAAATCTCTCGTAACTAAAGAATACTTCATTCCAATATGTCCCATAGCGATTCCATCACAAACAGCGATAGCTGGGAATACAACAGGAGTTCCTCCTGCCATTGCAACACCTAATTTTACAGCATCTACTATTTTATCAAGGTTCATATGCCCTGGAACAATCTCATTATAAGAACTTACGATTCCAATCATTGGGCGTTTCATTTCCTCATCTGTATGGCCTAATGCCCGGAACAAAGAACGTCCTGGCGCTTGTTGATCTCCTTTTCTTGCGTTATCACTTATCATAATCTTTCCTTCTTTCTTCTCTATATTCTTTCTAAAATCCGATCTCCCATTTCTCTTGTTCCGACCAATACCGTTCCTTCTGAAAAAATATCGCTTGTACGGTATCCTTCTTCTAACACTTTTTGCACTGCCCCCTCAATGGCATTTGCTTCTTCATCTAAGTCAAAAGAATAGCGAAGCATCATAGCTGCGGATAAAATCGTCGCAATCGGATTTGCAATATTTTTTCCTGCAATATCTGGTGCAGAGCCATGGCTTGGTTCATATAATCCAAAACGATCGCCTCTTAAACTAGCAGAAGATAACATACCAATGGAACCAGTCACCATGCTTGCTTCATCGGATAAAATGTCTCCAAACATATTTTCTGTCAAAATCACGTCAAATTGAGCAGGATCTTTTACTAACTGCATGGCACAATTGTCCACAAGCATATGCTCTAATATCACATCTTCATAGTCTTTTGCCACTTCTAAAACAACTTCTCTCCAAAGTCTTGAAGAATCTAATACATTAGCTTTATCCACACTTGTCACTTTTTTTCTTCTCTTTTTTGCAATTTCAAATGCCCGAATGGCAATTCTTCGAATTTCTTCTTCATTATATGTAAGAGTATCGGTGGCTGTCTTAAGTCCATTGACATCCTCAGTCTTTCTTTCTCCAAAATAAAGACCGCCTGTTAACTCTCTCATAATGACCATATCAAAACCTTTTTTTGAAATTTCTTCTTTTAATGGACACGCACTCGCCAATTCCTTATAGAGATAGGCAGGACGCATATTTGCAAAAAGACCTAATTCCTTACGTATTTTTAATAAGCCTGCTTCTGGTCTCAGCTGAGGAGGCAATTGATACCATGGAGAAGTTGTCGTATCCCCACCAATAGAACCCATTAAAACAGCTTGACTTTTCTTAGCAACTTCTAACGCTTCATCAGAAAGAGGAACACCGTAGGCATCAATGGAAGCTCCCCCTAGGAGAATTGGTTCATAAAGAAATTGATGTCCAAATTTTTCTCCAACCTTATCCAATACCTTCATCGCCTCATCTACAATTTCTGGGCCAATTCCATCACCTTTAATGACTGCAATATTACAATTCATATTGTGTTCCTCCTTTTGACTTTTCTTTCTTTTTTTTCTGTTATTTTATCACACTTTTTGATATAATAGAAGATAGTTATTTTATATAACTGATATAACTGTTAGTTATTTCTATAATGATTCAAAATGAATTTACTTTTTTCTTATTATTTATCGTATCCTATTCATTTTATTTTTTCATTATATCATTTTTTATTAAGAGGTCATTCATTTATGGAACAAACACTTTCACTTTATAAAATTTTTAATACGGTTGCTAAAACAGGTAATATCTCCCATGCTGGAAAGGAACTCTATATTAGTCAACCAGCTATTAGCAAATCCATCAGTCATTTAGAAGAACAATTAGGCGTTATTTTGTTTATTCGAACGTCTCGTGGGGTAAAATTAACTCCAGAAGGACAAGTTCTTTATGAACATACAAAATCTGCCTTTGATACCATTTATCAAGGAGAAGAACGTTTAAGAAAAATGCAAGAACTTGGCATGGGCGAAATTCATATCGGCGTCACAACCACCCTTTGTAAGTTTATTTTAATTCCAATTTTAAAAGGATTTTTACAAAAATATCCCCATGTTAAAATAACAATCGACTGTCAATCAACGGCAGAAACGATTTCTCTATTAGAAAATGGACAGTTAGATCTTGGCTTACTGATTACACCGTCCTCCAATAAAACGCTGTCTTTTTATCCCTATGCGGAAATTGAAGATATTTTTGTCTGCACCAATACTTACTTAAACCATTTAAAAGAGCGATTTCCAGATAAAGAACGAGAAATTGATCTCTTATCGGCTTCCCATTTAATGATGCTTGATAAATCCAATGTGACAAGACAACATCTCGATCACTATTTTGATTCCCTATCGATTGAAACGAAAGCAATTTTAGAAGTAACCGATATGGAATTATTAATCGATTTTGCCAAAATTGGAATGGGTATTTCAGGGGTTGTCAAAGAATTTGTCACAAAAGAACTAGAAACGGGCGAATTGATGGAATTTCCAATTCCATTTTCTATTCCAAAACGTATCGTCTCCTTTGCTCACCACAAATCGGCAACGAATTCCACAGCCGTACAAAATTTTCTCTCCTTCATCACCGAAAAAAAAACCTTCGAATAACTCTACCTTTTCTCGGAAATACTATGAGAGAAAGGAGGGCAAAATAAATGGGAAGTAAAATTTTAAACTATATCGCTTTAACACTCACCATTATTGGTGCCATCAACTGGGGACTTATTGGTCTTATTCGATTTAACCTCGTGTCATTTTTATTCGGAGATCTCTCTTGGATTTCCCGCATTATTTACATCCTTGTGGGAATCAGCGGAATCTACTTGTTAACATTCTTTGGATTTATCAACGATTCTTCTGAATCTTAAATGAATCTTTTACAACAGAACAAAGTGTGCATTGCACACTTTGCCGCGCGCGAGTAATTTGCGAAGCAAAATTATCTTCTTTGCTCGCTGCGCATCGTTTGCACGTAGTGCTTTTTTATTCTATAGGATGACTCGCTTGCGAGGAATTTCCTATAGAATGAAAAAGACTGTTGCTTTTGGGAAATGCTCTCCAAAAACAACAGTCTTTTTTCTATGTCTTTTCTCTATTCAGTTTAAGAGTTTTTATGGTTGCCATGGCACAAGGAAGCGCTCGCACAACTACTGCAACCACAGCCACAGCCACCTTTTCCATTTTTCTTATCTTTTCTCATGCTTCTTATAATGAATCCAACGATAAGAAGGAGAATCAGTCCTACAAATAATGTTCCCATGCCATACCTCCTTTATATTTTTATGCTCTTGCACCAATTCCTACTTTTGTTTTCAGAGTATTGTTTTCTTTCTGTGGACGAACAATCATATAGATGAAGAAAGCAATAATTGCAAAAGCAACTACCGTAAAGATTCCAAAGGAACCTGTTGTAATTAATGTTCCGATTTGATAAATGCAAAGTGCGACTGCATAAGCGAAGATACATTGATATCCAATGGCAAACCATGTCCATTTTGCATTATTCATCTCACGACGAATCGCTCCGATGGCTGCAAAACAAGGGGCACATAATAAGTTAAATACTAAGAATGCATAAGCAGCAACTGTTGTATAACTAGAAGCTAACATTCCCCATACTTCTTGGCCATCTTCTGTAACTTCACTAAAGTGATATAAAATACCGAATGTTTGAACAACATTTTCTTTTGCAACAAGACCTGTAATGGCTGCCACAGTAGCTCTCCAATCTCCAAATCCAAGAGGTGCAAAGATCCAAGCGATAGCACTACCGATTTTTGCAAGGAATCCATCGGATAAATCCTCTACCATTCCAATATGTCCATCTACGATACCGATATTTGATGTAAACCATACAACGATAGAAGATAAAAGAATAATTGTTCCTGCTTTTTTAATAAAGGACCATCCACGTTCCCACATACTTCTTAAAACGTTCATAACAGTAGGCATATGGTACGCTGGTAACTCCATAACGAATGGAGCTGGATCTCCAGAAAACATTTTTGTTTTCTTTAAAATAATTCCTGAAATAATAATAGCGGCAACACCTACGAAGTAAGCACTTGGTGCAACCCACCATGCTCCATCAAAAAGCGCTCCTGCAATTAAAGCGATGATTGGTAGCTTTGCACTACAAGGAATAAATGTAGTTGTCATAATTGTCATCTTACGGTCACGGTCATTTTCAATTGTTCTAGACGCCATAACACCTGGAACTCCACATCCTGTACCGATTAACATTGGAATAAAAGATTTTCCTGATAAACCAAATCTACGGAAAATACGGTCCATAATAAAGGCGATACGTGCCATATATCCACAAGATTCAAGAATTGCTAAGAAGAAGAACAATACTAACATCTGTGGTACGAATCCAAGAACAGCACCAACACCAGCTACAATACCATCTTGAATTAAACTAGCAAGCCAAGGTGCGCAGTTAACAGCATTTAAAAAGCTATCCACGGCATTTGGAACAATTTCACCGAACAATACATCATTTGTCCAATCGGTTGCCATAGTACCAACGGTTGAAATGGAAATGTAATATACAAGTCCCATAATAACTGCAAAAATTGGAAGGGCAAGGAAACGGTTTGTTACGATCTGGTCGATTTTATCCGATGTTGTCATCTTTCCTTTGCTATTTTTGGTACAACATTTTTCAATAATGGATGAAATATAAGTGTAACGTTCATTTGTAATAATACTTTCAGAATCATCATCTAACTTATCTTCTAAAGAAGTGATAATCGCTTCCACGTCAACAGGACTTGTTAATTGTTCTACAATCTTACTGTCACGTTCAAACAACTTAATTGCGAAGAAACGTCTCTTTTCTTCTGCTATATTAGGAATTTTATCTTCGATAAGTGCTAATGTCTGTTCTACTACTTCATCAAATTTATGTACAGGAACAGAACGTTTTGCATTGGCAATGGAAATGGCTTTTTCCGCTGCTTTCATTACATTTGTTCCTTTTAAGGCTGAAATTTCAATGACGGAACAACCAAGTTTCTTCTCAAGCTCATTAATGTGAACTTGATCTCCATTTTTTTGTACAACATCCATCATATTCACTGCCATCACAACTGGAATTCCAAGCTCCATAAGCTGTGTGGACAAGTAAAGATTACGCTCTAAATTCGTACCATCTACAATATTTAAAATAGCATCTGGTTGTTCATTAAGTAAGTAATTTCTCGCAACTACTTCTTCTAGCGTATATGGAGAAAGAGAATAAATTCCTGGAAGGTCTGTAATAATGACATCTTTATGACCTTTTAATTTTCCCTCTTTCTTTTCTACCGTTACTCCAGGCCAGTTTCCTACAAACTGGTTAGAGCCTGTTAAAGCATTAAATAATGTCGTCTTCCCACAGTTTGGGTTTCCGGCAAGTGCAATTTTAATTGACATCTCTTTGTTTCCTCCCATTTCGTTAGTGGCAACTTACAGTTAGCCGTTTCTAACCCTCTATCTTTATAAAAGAACCTGTTTCCAGATTCCTATTATAAACAGTATCGGTTATTTATTGTACTTCAATCATCTCTGCATCTGCTTTTCGTAGAGATAATTCATATCCACGCACATTTACTTCGATCGGATCTCCAAGAGGTGCAACTTTACGAATAAAAACTTCAACACCTTTTGTAATTCCCATGTCCATAATACGACGTTTTATGGCTCCTTCACCATGGAGTTTTACCACTTTCACTGTAGTACCGCATTTGGCTTCTTTTAATGTCTTCATCACCTTTTCTCCTTTCTCATATTTTCTAGATTTTATAAAATCAAAAGATAACATCACCTTTTTATCCGTGGGCAATCGTCTCTTTCCAATTTTTTATTTTTGTTCTCTTTTTTATTGAACCGCACAAATAATCACAAAAAATTATAAAAATTTCTTGTGATTATATCATAATCTTACTGGCCATCTCTTGGCTAATAGCTACTCTTGAATCTTTTACATTGACGATTACATTTCCTCCATTTTTGGAAATTAAAATCACTTCGCCACCAATTACAAAGCCAAGTGTTTCTAAAAAGCGTCTTGTATCTTCTCTTCCACCGACTCTCTTAATACAGTTCACTTCTCCTGGTATTGCCATTGACAAAGGCATACTCACACTTCCTTTCTTCTGTATTCATTAGTTAGCCATAGCTAATTACATATTAAAGTTAGCACTTACTAACCTATTTGTCAAGGAATTTTTTTCATTTTTTGCCAATTTTCTTGAAAATTAATAAGCCTAGCTTGAAAATATGTTTTTAAATATGTTATAATAAACTCATCATTTAAAAATGGATAAAAAAAGATTAAATGCTGAAAGGGTTTTGTAATGAAAATTCAAGAATCTGCTGAAAACTATTTAGAAACCATTTTAATGTTAAGAAAATCAAAAGGAAACGTTCGTTCCATTGACATTGTCAACGAGTTAGGCTTTTCCAAACCAAGTGTCAGCGTTGCCATGAAGCATTTAAGAGAAGATGGCTATGTAACAGTCAATGATTGCGGTTCTATTGACTTAACGGATAAGGGATTAGAAATCGCAAGAAGAATTTATGAACGTCATACACTGCTCTCAAACTGGCTAATGGAATTAGGAGTATCAAGAGAGACAGCTTTAGAGGACGCTTGTCGAATGGAACACGTTATTAGTACAGAAAGTTTTGAAGCATTAAAACAACACGTTTTTCGTGTGAACAAATCGGATTCTAAATAAATTATAAGTACAAAAAATGGTACAATCACAGGGATTGTACCATTTTTTTCTTATTATTTCACAGCACCATTGACAACACCATTTAAAATATGTTTTTGACAAACAATATAGAAAATAAGAATTGGTAATAGCGCTAATAAATAAGAAGCAAATGCTAAGTTATAATTGGTTCCAAACTGTGTTTGAAAGTTTAATTGGGCAAGTGGCAATGTATTTTTTCCGGTTCCTGACATAATAACAAGCGGTGTCATAACATCATTCCATGTACCAAGAGCTGTTAAAACCGCAACTGTTGCGTGCATTGGCTTCATAATCGGAAAAATAATCGTCCAATATGTCTTCCATGTTGTTGCCCCATCAATATGAGCGGCCTCTTCTAATGC
>DVIZ01000203.1 GCA_018710905.1 Candidatus Scybalomonas excrementigallinarum
TGTTTTGGGGGATCGCAGAAGAAGATCTTGTTGGTCTGATTCGATGTTTAGGTGGAAGAAAACTCCAATACGAAAAAGGTGAGTTTCTCTACCGTGCGGGAGATGTGATGCAAAGCGTTGGAATTGTTTTATCAGGAGGTATTTGCATTTTACAAGACGATTTTTGGGGAAATCGAAGTATCTTAGATATTGCACAGCCAGGAGAAATGTTTGGAGAGGCATATGCTTGCCTACAAACAGAAGTAATTTCTATTAATGTGATGGCAAATGAGCCATCAGAAGTGCTATTTTTAGATGTAAAACGAGTATTGACAACATGTTCTGCCTCTTGTAATTTCCATAATCGCTTAATTCAAAACTTTTTAAAAGTGATGGCAGAAAAAAACTTATCATTAACACAGAAAATGCGCCATATGTCAAAGAGGACCACGAGAGAAAAATTGCTATCTTATTTATCCGTTCAGTCAGAAAAACAAAAAAGCCGTTCTTTCCAGATCCCTTTGAATCGGCAAGAATTAGCGGATTATTTAGCAGTAGATCGAAGTGCTATGTCATCGGCGTTAGGGAAGTTAAGAGATGAAGGAGTTTTAGATTTTCATAAAAACGTATTTACATTAAAGGATTTTTCGGCGGATGAAATAAATTAGAGATAAAAAAACGAAAAAGGAGAACGAAAATTAAAAAAGAGAAAATTATGAAAAATGACTAGAAATACAATATACAGTATCCAATATAGGCATAAAAAATGGAAATTTTTTGTGCGAAAATGTAGAAACTCATTTGATAGTCTAATCAATTAAAAAAATGAAAGAAAAAATAAAACGAAAAGTAGAGAGAAAATGTTTTAAAATCGTGCTTTTGGAAACGTTTTGCACAAAGTAAAGAGAAAATAAACAAAAAAATTGGAAAAAACAGGAGTTTGGTTTTTGTATTTTTGTTTCTATATATTGTAGTAAAATTAGAAGATAAAGTACAATATATAGTACGTGTCCGCTGTAGAAAGACTTCTAATTTTGAGGAGAAAAGGGGAAAAGAAGGAGAGAATTTGGCAAGATGATAGGGGGAAATTATGATATATGTGCAAAATTAACAAAATGTATTTTGGAAAATTCCATAAAAAAAACAGGTTGACTAAAGAGGCGTGTCATACTATAATGTATGTGTCGGGAAAACATAAAAGAAATCAAGAATTTCATTTTATTTATATAGGAGGAATTTACAATGTTTAAAGTAACAAACACATCAAAAGCACCAGCAGCAATTGGACCATATTCACAAGCTCTTGAAGCAAATGGATTTATTTTTGCTTCAGGTCAGATTCCTCTTGTACCAGAAACAGGAGAAGTACAAGAAGGTGGAATTACAGAACAAGCAGAAAGAGTTATGCAAAATATTAAGGCTATTTTAGATGAAAATGGTCTTACATTTGAAAATGTTATCAAAACTACTTGTTTCTTAGCAGACATGGCTGATTTCGCAGCATTTAACGAAGTATATGGAAAATACTTTACAGGAAAACCAGCTCGTTCTTGTGTAGCTGTAAAAGCGCTTCCAAAAGCAGTTCTTTGTGAAGTTGAAATTATCGCTGTAAGATAATATAATACATAAAACAGTGGAAAAGCTCGCATAGCGAGCTTTTCCTATCTATTTATGCGAAGATAGCGAGCCATGCGAAAGTATTGATGCTCGCATATGGCGACTATCCGCGGGTGTGGGAAGTTTGGAGAGCATACTTCTTATCGTTTCGTAATCGAGAAAAATATTATTTCATACTTTAATTTGATATAAAATAAAGAGAGGAATGGAGGGTTTAATATTGATAACATTAGATATGGTGTATGATGCACAAAAAACGCTAAAAGGCGTGGCAAAGGAAACTCCTATAATTCATGCGACAAAAATTGATAATAATTTATATTTAAAATCAGAGAATCTCCAGATGACAGGTTCTTTTAAATTAAGAGGAGCTTATTATAAAGTTTCAACATTAACAGAAGAAGAAAAGAGAAAAGGTGTCATTGCAGCATCTGCGGGAAATCATGCCCAAGGAGTGGCACTTGCGTGCACAAGAATGGGTGTTAAGTCTTATATTTGTATGCCAGCATATGCGCCTCTTGCAAAAGTCGAAGCTACCAAATCCTATGGAGGAGAGCCTATTTTAGTACAAGGAAGTTTTGATGATGCGGCAGCGGAAGCAAAGAGACTGATAGAAGAAAAAGGCTATACGTTTGTAGCTCCATTTGAGGATGAAAAGGTAATTGCTGGGCAAGGAACGATTGGACTTGAAGTGTTAGAACAGCTTCCTGATGTGGATACTGTTGTTGTTCCAATCGGTGGTGGCGGTCTTATTAGTGGTGTTGCTTATGCGATTAAGCAGTTAAAGCCACAGTGTAAAGTAATTGGAGTTCAGGCATCGGCAACTCCATGTATGGCGGAGTCAAGAAAAGCAGGCCATGTGGTAAAAGTACAAGATGCACCTACCATTGCGGATGGTATCCATGTATTACAACCAGGGAATATTACCTTTGATTTATGCCAAAAATATGTAGACGAGATTGTGACAGTGACAGAAGATGAGATTGCTGTTGCCATTTTAACATTAATGGAAAAACAAAAGACAGTAGCGGAAGGAGCAGGTGCAACTGCAGTAGCAGCGGTATTGTCAGGAAAAGTGGATACAAAAGATCAAAAGGTTTGTTGTATTGTTTCAGGTGGAAATATTGATGTGACTATGTTAAATCGTGTCATTACAAGAGGATTAATAACGACAGGAAGATTAACAGAGTTCACGACAAAATTACCAGATATGCCAGGAGCATTAGTAGAGCTTTCCACAGTGATTGCAAGTGTAGGAGCAAATATCGTAAATGTTCAACATGAAAGAGAAAGTATTCGCTCAAAAGTAAATGAATGTGTCATTTATATTGTCGTGGAAACACGAGATATTGCTCATAAAGAAGAAGTCATTTCTACTTTGAAAAAAGCAGGATATGTTCTGTTATAGACGAGGGATAGAATAAATATTTTTAGGTCTTAATTTATGCCTGAGAGATAAAAAAGGGATGTTGCAAAATGGTTTTGCTTCATCCCTTTTCCATCGTATGTAGTTTTTTTCATCCATGGACATTTAATAAAGTTTTGAATATTTAAAAATTAAGAGTTTTTCAAAAAGATAGCAAGTCCCAATAAAATAATAAGAATACCAAGTAATTGTTGTAAGCTCAATGTTTCATGTAAAATAAAATAGCTTAAAATACAAGTGCCAACGGCTTCTCCAAGAATACTCATAGAAATCACAGAGGCGCTTAACCATTTTAAGAGCCAGTTGAAAATCATCTGTCCAAGGATGGTGGAAATCAGTGCAATTCCTAAGAAAGCTTTCCAAGTGCTAATGGAATATCCAGTAAAAGGAACGTGTGTCATAAGAGAATACATGGCTAAAAAAAATGCACTGCTTCCATATCCCAAAAAGGAATAAGGAATGACAGAAAGGGAGGAGCGAATATGCTGTCCAACCATAAAGTAAGAAGCTATAATTCCAGCAGCGATAAATGCCATAATATCGCCAATAAAAGCGGTCATACTCAATTGGAAATCACCCCAGCCGATAACGACACAACCAATGAGTGCTATAAGGCAACCAAAAAGTGCTTTTTTTGGGTAGCGTTCTTGAAAAAGAAAATAGCCACCAACAAAAGAAAAGAGCGGTTGTAATGTAACGAGTACCGTAGAACTTGCTACAGAAGTATAGTTTAAAGATTCAAACCAAAGCACATAATGAGTGGATAATAACAAACCTGATAGAATGCCAAAAAGCCATTGTTTTTTCGTAAGTTTTAGAAATTGTCTTCGGTTCTCTTTATGAAAGAGTAAAAAAGGTAGAAGAACGATAGCCGAAAAAAGCAGTCGATAAAATGCAGTAATGGAAGATGGAGCCTGTGCTAGTTTTACAAAAATAGCAGAGGTGGATAAAAAGAATACTGCAAAAAATAAAATAATATAATGGGTAAGTTTTGATTTCATAATAAGAATTGCTCCTCTCAAAAAAAGAATCACCAAAAGTGATGATTCCTTGTCTTTTATAATGTATTTATTATGATTTATTATAACAAATGAAACAAGAAATGCAAGAGATGGAAAAGGGAGCATTGCGTCTTTTTTTGACTTATGATAAGATTTGCATGATATTAGAAATGGAAATAAAGTGGAAACTAAATGTAAATACATGGGAAAAGTAGGTGTATCAAACATGAATGAGAAAGTAGTACAAGTATTAAAAATTTTAGATGAAACTTATGGTGTGACAAAAGAGGGATTCTTGCATAAGGAACCATGGCAACTTTTGTTAGCCATTATGTTAAGTGCTCAAAGCACAGATAAACAAGTAGAAGAGGCGTTACCAGCTCTTTGGGAAAGGTTCCCAACAGTAGCCGATATGGCAAATGCTCAGATCGAAGAAATAGAAGAAAAAATTCGTTCCATTGGATTATATAAAAATAAAGCAAAAAACATGAAGAAGTGCTGTCAGCAGATAATAGAAAATTTTTCAGGAGAAGTGCCAAAGACCATGGATGAGCTGTTGACATTAGCAGGTGTAGGGAGAAAGACGGCCAATTTATTTTTATCGGATGCTTATGGAATTGAAGGAATTACTGTGGATACCCATGTGATGAGAATTTCCAAAAGACTTGGATGGGCTAATGGGAAGAATCCAGAGCAAGTGGAGTATGAACTTCAAAAAGTGTTACCAAAGGAACACTGGATTCGAATTAATTTTCAATTGATTTATCATGGAAGAGCAATCTGTACTTCAAGAAAAGCCCATTGTGAACGCTGTATGTTAGAAAGGTATTGTGACAAAAAACTAGAAAAGTAGGAGGGAAAGAGAAATGCATAATCAATTGACACAAAGTGATATAAAAAAAATGCAAGAAGAAATTGAACATAGAAAATGTGTTGTAAGAAAAGAGTTGTTAGAACATGTAAAAGAAGCCAGAGCACAAGGAGATCTCAGTGAGAATTTTGAATACTATGCGGCGAAAAAAGAGAAGAATCGAAATGAAAGCAGAATCCGTTATTTAGAGAGAATGATTAAAACAGCCAAAATCGTATCAGAAGAATCCAATGAGGATGAAATCGGTTTAAACAATACGGTTCTTCTCTATTTTGAAGAGGAGAAAGAAGTAGAAGAATATAAAATTGTAACAACCATGCGAGAAGATATTTTAAACAATAAAATCAGCAAAGAATCACCGCTTGGAAAAGCGATTTTTGGACATAAAGTTGGGGAACGTGTCCATGTAAAAGTGAATGAGCAATATGGATATTATGTTGTTATTCAAAAAATCGAAAAGACAAAAGAAGATGAGAGTGATACAATAAGAAGTTTTTAGATATTTGAGAAATTAGAATGTTTCCTCTTTAACTAACTGATACTGATAAAAAATATTATGTGTAGTTAAAACCGATTAATCATCATAAAGGAATTATTTTCCATAAAAAAACACTCTTCTATATGATACAATGAAAAATAAACAAAAGAGAAAAGAAAAATAGAGGAGAATAGAAATGAACTATACAATTGGAATGGAGACATTTTCAGAAGAGAAATTATTAGAACGATTTAAAGCATATTTATTGGATAAAGAGACTGCCTTGGCTACTCTTAAAAAGTATTTGGCAGATGTAAAAAAATTTTTAGTTTTTTGTCTTGGAAGGGAAATAACAAAAGAAGTATTAGTGAATTATAAAGAATGGTTAGTCCAAAAATATGCAATAAATAGTGTGAATTCTATGATTGCTTCGTTAAATCAATTTTTAAATTGTTTGTGTCTAACCAATTTAAGGATAAAAAGCGTAAAGTGTCAAAAACAAATGTTTTTGAAAAATGAAAAAAGTCTCAATAGAAAAGAATATCATAAATTACTTAATACTGCTAAAATACAGAAAAAAGCAAGAATTCAGATGATCATGGAGACGATTGCAGAAACAGGAATCCGTATTAGTGAATTATCGTTTTTTACAGTAAATCAAGTAAAAAAAGGAAAGATAGAAGTCCGTAACAAGGGAAAGTATAGAGTGATTTTACTAACAAAGAAATTAAAGATGAAATTGCTTTATTACATACAAAAATATAAGATTGAGTCTGGAATTATTTTTTGTACAAAAACAGGAAAAGCAATTGATCGTAGCAATGTGTGGCGAGAAATGAAAAAGTTAGAAGAAAAAGCAAACGTATTAAGAGAAAAAATTTTTCCACATAATTTGAGACATTTATTTGCTAGAATTTTTTATCAGGAAACAAAAAATCTAGTAATTTTAGCAGAAATTTTAGGGCATAGTAATTTAGAAACAACAAGGATTTACACAATGGAAACAATTGAAAAGTATCAAAGATTATTGGAAAAAATAGGTGTAATTTTAGAACAGTAATTATTGTAGAAAAAAAACAAAAAAAAGGAACAACATAATATTTATTATGTTGTTTAGTATATATCCTTCTGTAATAATATGCAAGCATTGTTTAGATTTTTTTACAACATAATATTTATTATGTTGTAAAAGAATTAAAAAAAAGCTTTTTATTTGGTTTTTTCCTAATATTTATTTGAATTATACTTAAAAATAATTTTAGAGTCAATGAATTTTATAATATAACCTGTAGTCCTATTATAAACATTTAAGAGCATTAAATCATACTTGTATTAAATTTTCTCATAATTAGGAGAAAAATCTGAAATTTATCAAAGGTTTATGACAACATAATAAATATTATGTTGTTTATAAAAAAAGAGGTTAA
>DVIZ01000204.1 GCA_018710905.1 Candidatus Scybalomonas excrementigallinarum
CTTTCATTCTTATATAAAACCCATACATTCCTTTCTTTCCCATAGAACAAAGTATGTTTTTAAACTCTTCGCTACTTTAAATCAATTATAAGAACAAAGTGTTTCCTCTGAAACAAAAAAGCCAGTATGAAGCCGACTTCCTACTGGCATGTTATTCTGTATCCGTTTTTAAAACTAATATTTTATCCTTTTTTATTATAGTCCTCACAAATTAAATTCATAACTTGAAATAGTTTGTTCATATAAATAAAAGGACCAACAACAATAATACCACCTAAGACTCCCCATAACCAATATGTCGTTGCATTAAACTCTATGTTAATTCCTCTTGCTTTTGCCTCTTCACCAATTCGATTAGAAAATTTATGAAACCATACTAACTGAAAAATTCCACATGTAATCGGTGTAATAAGAAGTGCCATTAAGCAATAGTGCATTGTTTTCTTTCCATCTCTTTTTGAAGCAATAAGATTCAGATCATTTGTAATACTTGTAAAATATACAATACCATAAATTCCACATGTAATAATTGTTAACAAGAGGAACGGTAATAATTTCCTATCTGTTTTAAGATTCCTTTGATTCATAACGATATTTGCTTGCTGATTATTGTCCATGATTTTCTCTCCGTTCATTTAAATTTTTTCCCCATATTTTCTATTGGAGTAAAGAACTTTTCTATGTTCTTACTAAAACACTTTATCTTATGCCTATCGAAAAACATATCCGATTCGTGTCTTCACTTATTTTAAAAAATCATATGTTCTTTCCATATATTATAAACTCTCCCTTCTTTCTATTATCGATTTTATTATACTTATTTTGTAAAAAAAGATCGTCTCCCCACAGTAGAATTATTCCTATATTTTGTATACATAAGTTTTTACTTATAATCATTCTTCGCACGTAGTGCTTTTTTATTTCATAGGAAATGGCACTTTTGCAAATTAATGTAACAAGGTATTTCCTATGAAATAAAAAAAGACCAGTTCCTAAGAACCAGCCTTTTCTTGTATCACTTCTTCTATTCTACGTATATTTTCTTGTTCATATAGATTCATATATCTCTCTTCTCCTCTTTCTTTACAATTTTAAAATAATACCCCCATCACAATTATTTTTATTAGGTACGCTTATAAAGTCCATCAAACTGCATTTCCTCGGCGTCTTGTGCATCATCCATAAGCGTTGTGACATATATAAAATCATAAAAGGAATAAAGTTCTAGTGTTACCCCGCCCCATTCTTGTATGTATGTCCAACTATAATCACTGACCTTCTTTACAACTCCTTTTGTCTCTCTAAGAATTCCAAAAGTAGAATCACCATTAGCTCCTAAAAGGCTATATGTCTCATCTTCATTTTTTTGTAATTTTAAATACCCATCTTCCCTTATATAATTTCCGCTAAGATCGAACGAAAGCTGTTCCCCTTTTTCTTTAAAAATAATTGGATAATCTCCATTGCTTATCATCCATTCAATTAATTCAATTGGTGGTTGTTCATATCCCTCTTTTGTTTCGGAATAATAATAATTCTTATCGTCTTGTACAAAACTACATACAATAGTACCATCACGATATATCACTAATGCACTTCCGATAACTCCTTTTAATTCTGCTACATGACCTTCCACATAATAATAATCTTCTTTTGTATTATAATCTGGTATTTTTACTTCATCTATTCCATTCATAAAATAATCATATTTGACACCTAATAGATTTTCTAACTTTTCTTGTATCACTGCATTTTTTAAAAGTTTTCTAGGACTTTCTCCATTTTTATAACTAAGCCATACATCTGGAATTTCCTCTTTTTGTTCATTCTCGGACTCCACTGCTTTCTTATTCCTATCCAACAAAACAGAATAATAAAAACTTCCAGCAATTCCGATGCATAGTAATAGAATTGCAATTTTTATCCATTCACTTCGATTGCTTTTTGATCGATGCTGTTCTTGTTGTAATATATTACTTACTGTAATTCTTTCTCCATTTAACGCCCTTTTCAAATCTATTTGTAATTCTTTTACTGTTTGATACCGCCTTTTTGGATCAATCTGGATACACGTTTCTATAATAGGCTTTAATTTTCCTTCATATGCTACTCCATTCTTGATTGACAAGCTTCCTGTTAGCAATTCATGCATAAGCACTCCAATGGAATAAATATCACTTTTTTCACTTGTCTGTCCATATCCAAACTGCTCTGGTGCAGCATATTCTCTTGTTCCCATGACTCTTGTATCATTATCTTTTTCTACTTGATATACTCTTGCAATATCAAAGTCAATCAACTTAATACTATTATCCGGTTTTACCATAATGTTTTCTGGCTTAATATCTCTATGAATTAATGGAGGATTTTGATCGTGTAACATAGAAAGTGCTTGACATAATTGATTTATAATCGATACAACCTCTTCTTCTGTAAAAAAATAATCCACCCCTTCTTCACTTTCCTTAATTCGCTCCATTAACAATTCCCGTAAACTTTTTCCATCGATATATTCCTCTAACACATAGGTATCGCCCTTGTAATATACGGCTTTATAGATAACAGGAAGATTAGGATGGTGAATTTGTTCTAACTGCTTATAAATCGATATTAAGTCTTTTTGATAATATTGCTTTAAAACACAGTTTCTCTCTATTGGATAATACAAAACAAGATCAACTTTGCTTTTTCCCTCATCGTTTTTTATAGAACGCTCAATCTGAAACTGAGAAACAAAAAACTGGAACCCTAATTCAGAACTTTCCTTACTTCTCTGCATTTAACAGATCACCCTCATCATTTTCTAATAATAGTTCATTGATTTGATAACTATTTAATTTATTATTGAGTCCATAAATAATAATAGAATCCCAAATTTTTCTTGGGTATAACTCTTTATGACCTGCATATTTTAGAAGCTTATCAATTTCTTCCTTTGTAGCCCCTAACCCTATTCCAATTTGAATCACTTTCTTTCGCGATAGAACTTTCTGATCATTTTTAACATTATACAAATGAGCTCTTGATACTCCTGATATGTCACTAAGTCTTGACGCATTGGTTCCATATTTCTCACATAGGTCTTGCAAATACTGTCCAAATGTCGTCTTTTCTTTCTTCCTATCCTTTAACCACCGTGACAAATCCGTTTTCTTTAAGCCACCTAGTTCATTGTTTAACTCCGTCGTTTTCTTTTCCATATTGCATTCTCCTACTTGTATTTCATTTTTTCTATTTGTATCGATTTTATTTTATGTATTCTGCCATTATAATATCATAAATTCTTCCAGTTGAGGAAACAGCATACCAAAAACTTGTTGCTGTATGAAAGTCTACCATATCGTATCCATGAATGACATATCCATATTCACCAATAGAATCGAACTCTATTCTCATTGGTATATCTGCATTTTCTTTTTCTAAATAACGTTTGATATAATCACATGCCTCTTTCTCATTAGTAATCGACTGTTGTATTGTTTCCTTTTTCTTCGTTACAGTAACTTGTACTTCTTGTTCCATAACGGCTTCATCGCTCCCAATGATCGTATAAACTAATGGATATGTCCCTGGCTTATTTTCTACACGATTTGCATTATAAATGACAGTTTTTATTTTCTCATCATAAGAAATATGTTCAAGCCAATTAACTACGGTATCTTCCTCCACTGTAAGATCTTTAATCCCTTTTACATGCTCAATTAAATTTGTTTTTACATTAACACGAAAGGAAACTTCTCTTATGTTACCATAAGGATCTGCTGCAATTACTGCATCTTCTATACTTCCTGCATTTTTATAGGTTATCTTTATATTTGGAATTCCATTTTCATCTAATTCCCCCTCTACATTATCCTCCTTTTGAAAAGAGACCGATGCAATTCCAGACTCATCTTCCACTTTTGCAATAATATCACTAGCTTTTAAGCTTCCACCTTCCATTACTTCAAAAATTTGTTTTTTTAGAGTTATTGTTGGTTTTGTTGTATCCTCCCCAGAAAACAATTTTCTTTCTTTAAAAAAAACGCCGGCTAATACTATAAGAATCCCCATGGAAATACCAACTATCATTTTCTTTCTTTTCATACATTTCTCCTAATACCCAGTTTATAATTTTAAAAAAATTATATCAAAATGACTAAAATAAGTCTATACAAGGAAAGAGTCAAAAGATAACCTTCTGACTCTTTCCCTGTTCTATATATAGAATAAATATCTATTCTTAATTTTCTTCTTCATTAAGCAATCCACCTGAAACTTCATATTCACTTAATAAACTATCAATTTCATAAATTGTACATCCTCTGTTTAAGCCAAATATAATAATCGCATCCCACATATTTTTCGGATAGAGTTCTTTATGTCCTGCACATTTTAACATAGTATTTATTTCTTCTAATGTTGCTCGTAACGCGATCCCAATACATACAACTGCTTTTTTAGATGGAATTTTATCATTGGAACTACATTTATACAAATAGCTCTTTGACTTTGCACAATGACTGCTTAATTTTGATGGATTCGTATTATATTTTTTACACAGCTCTTGAAAATATTGTCCAAAACTTTTATTTTCATGTTTATGTTCTTCAATCCACCGATCGAGCTCTCCCTTATGTTTTAGAGATGTCAGTTCATTCATTAAATCCTTCGTAGGTTTCTCCATATTGCTCTCTCCTATTACCTATATTTCACTTATATCCTTTTTCATCATTTCATAACAAAATATCTTATTTTACCACATTCTGCTATTCGGTATTCATTTTATCACTCTTTTATTATTTTTTCGTCTTCTTCTAGGAGACAATACAACTCTATACATTAAGGCTCTTCATTTAGTTTTAATATTAGAACAAAATTTGCGTTATTTCCGTCTTCTTTGTGTGTTATAACTGCTATAGCAATCATAATAATAGCTCCCATCATTATGGTTCCTAACATCATAATAAGTATACTTTTTGAACTTATTACATTTGCGGTCATCTGCCAAATAAAAGATTGTTTTCGCGAATTTTTATATTTGGGAAATCGCAATTTCCTATAACAAAAAAAGAGCCAACCGACCAACCATAAAATCTAAGGTTGCTTGATTGACTCTAACACTTATTTATTCTGGCGAACAACTAAGCACGTTAACTTTACCTATTCTGTTTCTAATAATCGGATATAATGATTTGCCTCTCTTAACACATGATCGGCAAGCAATGGTAAAATGAGAGAAGCGATTTCACAATCTAAAATCCCCTTCAATCCTGCTTCTTTAAATTCACGATATTTCAATGTTTCCTTTAAAGATTTTTTCGTCAATTTCTCTAATTCTCCACAAGAAATCTCTTCTCCCATCTCTAATAACTTTTCATATTCCATAGCAAATTCATTGGCATCTCCTATCAATTGTTCTTCTGATGGATCGAGTAATCCACGAATAAACAATGCATGCTCCATCATAATACAGTTCCAAAAATCTTCTGTTCCTAATAAATTTTTATAAGAAATTCTTCTATTTTGACGAATTCCAATTAAAGTGGAACGATATAGCTTTGCTTCTCTTAAAATATGTTTGATTAAAAGTGGGTAGCTTCCATTAAATAAACATCCTTTGGATACTTCTTTTAAAATATCTTCTTTTAATTCGATCAATCCATTGAGAAGGTAAATGGCTTTTTCATTCAATTGATTTACTGTTTGCATCAATTGTCTATCATTTCTCATTCCACATCCCGCTGTTAATTTTTGTTCTCTTTCTGAAATCTCACTATTGATTGGAATTCCTGTTAAAAACTGTGTCTTTTTTTCCGCAGGTATCGTACAGTTCGTCACCAATTCTTTTGATTTTAAAACATCACTGCTTACGATACCATCACTAATTTTTACAACTTTTTTCAAAAGTTGCTCAAATTCTTCTCTAAAAAAATCTGCCCTTTCTATCCATTCTTTGTCTTTACAAGGAAATCCTGCCTCTAAAAACAGTGCATGTTCTTTCATAATTCTAGCAAAAAATAAATGAGTTTCTATCGAAAATACTACATAATTTTTCATATCCAATCATACCTTTATATTTTAGACTTTTCTCTATCATTATATGCCTAAACTGAAAAAGCGTCCGCTCTTTGTAAATCTTCTTCTGACAGGGTTTCTCTTGATTTTGATAATATAGTTTCTTATCCACACAAGATAAGGAATAGAACACGAACGGAATACAATAGCAAAAACCACTTGATTTTTCTATCAATTCCCTGCATAATAAATATGAGAATATAAAGAACGGAAATCATTTATAAGTAATATTTCCCCATTTATTAACTATCATAATAGTAATTATTACATTAGAGGTAACATTCAATGAATATAAAAAACAACATAACATTTAAAAATTTATTACAAATTATTATCACTTCGCTTGATTATATGGATGAATCTTTAGCTGGACATTCTACACGTATTGCTTATAATATGATGTCTTTTCTAAAAAATGATTCCCGATTTACTTATGAAGAAATTTGTAAAATCACTTGGTCCTCTCTTTTTCATGATATTGGAATGTTAGAAAAAAGACCAGTTGCTGATTTAATCGCAGGAGAAGAAAATACTTCCTTTTCTCATGCAGAATATGGCTCATTATTTATGAAATATTTTAGTCCATTTCCAGAATATCATATTATGATCAAGTATCACCATACCCCTTATCATAAATTGACACTCCTAGATCTTGACGAAAAAACAAAAGATCTATGTGCCTTTATTTACATTATTGATAAACTTGATCTGTATCAAGTTTGTAATAAGGAACCAAACATAGAACAACTGACACAACCATATACGCCAGAAATTACAGATGCAATCAAACATTATGTATCCATTAGCCAGGAATGCTCTCAGGAAGAAATGCAATCTGAATTGCTATCTTACCTAGAAAATATGGAACTAACGGAAGAACAACAAGTTGCATTTTTAAATATTTTAATCAACTCCTTTGATTTTCGTAGCCGTTATACAGCCATTCATTGTGCAACGGTTACTGCAATCAGTGATTGTTTAGCAAAAATTTATCACTTAGACGAAGAAACCAGTCAAAAAATTCATTTAGGAGCTCTGCTTCATGATATGGGAAAAATTGCAATTCCACACCGAATTTTAGAATCTCCAGATAAATTAAACGATGAAGACTGGGAAATCATGGAGTCACACGCGTTACTTACAGAAAAAATTTTAAAAGATCGAGTAGATGATACGGTTCTTAAAATCGCAATTCGCCATCACGAACGTTTGGATGGAACAGGATATCCTTATCAAATCTCTGAAAAAGATTTAACACTTCCTGAACGTATCGTTGCTGTCGCTGATATTATTAGCGCGTTATCACAAGATCGTAGCTATAAAAAAGCATTTTCTCTTGATAAAATTTGTGAAATTATAACGGAAATGAGCGAAAACGGCAAAATTTGTCCATCTGTTTGTGCCTCTTTCTTGTCTTATAAAAATGAAATCTATGACTACATAATGGAAATAGCAGAAAATAGAAAAAAACAGTATGAACAAATTACAAATGATTATAAGCGCTTTGCAGAATCAAAGAAACAATAAGAAACACGTTTCATTCATCTTCCGTGAATATGAGAAGTTGGCAAAACGTGCTTCTCATATTCACGGGCGGCGTCAACTGGAAATGCTTGCATTTCTATTTGACTTGTGCCTTTTACGCAAGCTACACACCGTTTGCGTATAGCACTTTTTTATCTTATAGGATCTCTCGCTTTGCGAGGAATTTCCTATAGGATAATAAAAGAGCAGTCCTTTTTTCTAGAACCGCTCTTTATTATTATAGAATATTATTTATTTTTATCTAGTAAAAATTTTTTTATCTTTGTACCGTCATTTTAGAAGTAACACCATATCCTTGTTCTTCTAATTTTCCACTATATTCATCTGACATAATATAGTCAATATAGGCTTTTACCGCTCCTGTTGCTTCTCCTTTTGTATACATATGTTCATATCCCCATACTGGATATGTCCCATTATAAGTATTTTCTAATGTAGGTTCTACCCCATCTATCGCTACGGTACTTACTTTATCGTTATTTACTAAATAGGATAATGCAACATAACCAATCGCTCCTTTATTATCTGCTACACTTTGAATTAATGTTCCTGAGTCATCGGTTTCTAAAGCGGAACCAGAGGCTTCTTCATTTCCATCTAAAGCATATTCTTGAAATAATGCTCTTGTACCTGATGTCTCAGGGCGTGTTACTAAAAGAATTTCTTCATCAGGCCCTCCAACCTCATTCCAATTTTTTACTTTTCCTGTGAAGATATCAATTAACTGCTGTTTTGTTAAACTTTTGATATCTGCTGCTAAATCATGATTGATCACTGGTGCCATCGTTACAACACATACTTTGTGATCAACAAGCTCTGAAGCTTGTGCTGCCTCTAATTTATCTTCGGCTGCTACATCAGAGTTTCCAATATCCACAGTTCCATCGGATACTTGTTTTAATCCTGTACCAGAACCACCTGCATTTAAAGTAATGGAAACATCTGGATTTTTTTCCTTAAATGCATCTGCAGCATTTTGTGCCAAAGGAAGAAGAGCAGAGGAACCAGATCCTGTAACTGTTCCTGACACACTAGAACTATCAGAACCACCTGAACTACTTGTATTAGTATCACTATTTCCACAAGCCACCAAACTCATAGTCATAACACCTGCGATTGCGATTGCCGTAAGTTTTTTCCATATTCTCATATTCATTTCTCCTTTTTCACATAAGATAATGATATTACCTTCAACTGTTTGACTGGATATCAATTGAAAATAATATTTTCTTTGTTTTTACACTATATCTTTCTTATGTTAAATGTAAAATCGATTTTTTGTTAACTTTATGTGAAAAAACGATTTTACTCTTTTTTTATTTCCTATATAATTTTTATAGAATCATTTTAAGAAAGGAATTTTCTCTTCTATGGAAAATAATATAAAAAAACTCATTGATCATTGCTCTGTTTGTCATGGTTTTACTTGTCATCAATTGGAACAGCTTTTACAGGAAAACCAAGGATTCATTAAAAACTATAAAAAGGGGAGTTCTATTTTTACAGAAACAGAACGTCCCACTCGTTTTTTTATTTTAATTGATGGAAAGGTAAATATTTTAAGAAATACATTAAATGGAAAGCGAATCTTAATGACTACGATAGAAAATGTTGGGGATATTTTTGGAGAAGTCTATTTATTTATTCATAAGGAACAGTATGAAATGACTGCAGAAGCTGTAGAAGATTCTGTTGTTTTAGAACTTTCTAATCACATTTTCACAGAATCTTTTCCTAATTCTCCACAGCTATCGGAAACCCTTCGTAATAATCTTCTTCATATTTTTGCGCACAAAGCCTATTTATTGAGTCGAAAAGTTCAAATGCTCAGCACCTCCAATATTCGAGAAAAAATAGCATGGTACCTCATTGAACACCAAAAAAAAGATGGCTCATTAGAGGGAAACTTTAAACGAGAATATATGGCTGATTATATGAATGTTACAAGACCTTCTCTTTCGAGAGAACTAAGTAACATGCAAAAAGAAGGAATTTTATCCCTTCACGGTCGTAACATTATTATTAAAAACCAAGAGAAACTAGAGTCTTATTTATTATAGCCCTTAGAAACACGCTATGGGAGTTCCCCACATAAGAAAACTCCAAACCATTTTATCACTTTTTATAGTATCCCCCTATAAACCATACAATTTCATAATTTTCGTAACATATGTTACCGAATTTCTCCTTGTCATATATTATAATAACATTACAAAACACGGAAAAGAAAGGAACAAGAACCATGAGCGACATTATGAAAAATATTAATAAATCAGAAGTATTAGTTCTAAAAAATGAAATTTCCTATCAAGAAGGACAAATTGTCAGCAAAACATTGATTCAAAATCAAAGCCTTAGCATTACTTTATTCGCTTTTGATAAAGGAGAAGAGATTAGCGCACATGAGTCCAAAGGTGACGCTTTTGTTACTTGTCTTGATGGAATCGGTGAAATTACAATTGATGGACAAAAATATGAATTAAAAGAAGGCGAATCCATTGTCATGCCAGCAAACCATCCTCATGCTGTATTTGCAAAAGAAACATTTAAAATGATGTTAGTTGTAGCATTTTAGAAATAAAAATAAACTGAATAAATTTTTAAACGAAAAACAATAGATAAATCATACTTTGGAGGTAATTTTTATGAAAGCATATGTAAATGAAAATTGTATCGGCTGTGGAGCTTGTAACTCCATTTGTGAAGAAGTATTTAAAATGACAGATAGTGGCGTTGCAGAAGCAATTGGGGAAGTTCCAGCTGAATTTGAAGAAGCAGCAAAGGAAGCTTGTACTGGTTGTCCTGTGGGCGCAATTGAATTAAGATAATGTTATAAAAAGCACCCGTTTCTTTTTGAAATGAGTGCTTTTTATCGTTCTATTTTTAATATTTTTGCCTTATTTTTTCTCAACATAAAATAGGTGTTCCATACGCTTCTCTTAAACAAAAAGGAAAGAAGCTTTTTATTGCTTATCCTTTTCATTTTGGCAAATATTCTTGTAATAAATCCATATTCAGAATACAGAGCCTCCTTCGGTTTAATTCTACCATTTTCTTATTGACAAGATGTTTGAATTGCCTTGAAACAGTCTCCCTTTTTGCCCCTAGCATTTCCGCTAAAAAAGAAATCGTAATATCGAATTTTACTTCGATACCTCTTTCTGTCTCCACTCCAAAATCTCTTCCTAACTTCCATATTTTTGATGCTAATTGTTGATCCATACGGACAGCATTTGGTGTATTTTTTAACTGTCGATAAAGTCTTCTTATTTTACTTGCCATAGATTCCATCATGGCTTCTGCTACAGAAAAATCATTTTCCATAATCATTCGTAATTTTCTTTTATCAATGGAAACGATCTCACATTCACTTAACGGTTCTGCATAAATAGAGGCAAATTCTTTTTGTACCATTACTTCATTTAGTATTTCCCCAGCCTTACAAATAAAAATCACCTTTTTTTCGTGGTTACTGCTAATTTTATATAGAGAAACATAGCCTGAGAGCAGAAAATAAAAACATCCAACCTCTTCTTTATCTCGAAAAATCGCCTCTCCTTTTTTATAATTCCGAACACGAGCATAATTAGAAAATAATCTCTTACTTTCCTCTGATGCCTCTTTTAAAATATTGATTTTCTTCTCATACATAACAAACTACTTCCTCCTTTGTATCATTGTTACACTATCCTCATCCTTTATTCATCCTATTCATTATCCTATTCATTCTTTATTTATGTACTTTTTCTTATTGTGAAATTATTAACATTAATACATCTCTTCTATCATAGTTCCAACACAAATGTTTTTATTGGAACTATCTCATGATTCTTTATCCATTTCAATTACTCTTCTTTCTTTTATTATAACATAATGAGTAAATTTTCCTATCAGGGAACAAAACTTTCTTACACCCATATACTATTATTAATGATTAAGAAAAGGAATTTTTATCTTGAATGAACATTATCCATTTACCAATCCCCCTCTACCCTACGCTTATGATGCTTTAGAACCATTTATCGACACAAAGACAATGGAACTTCATCATAATAGGCATCTTCAAACCTATGTGGACAACTTGAATAAAACGCTGGCAAGCTATCCTGAGTACCAAATTCTTTCTTTAGAACAACTACTCTTATACTACCCACATTTCCCAAGAGCATTGCAAACACCGATTCGCAATAACGCTGGGGGTGTTTATAACCATATTTTCTACTTTTCCAACTTAACTCCAAAAGAAGAGAAACCATTTCCAAGTTTTTTAGGAAATCGTCTCTCTATCACCTTTGGAAGTATTGAAAACTTTATAAAGCAACTTTCTGCTGCCGCTCTATCCGTTTTTGGTTCTGGATACGCATGGCTTATACTGGATCATCTAGGAAACTTAAAAATTACGACAACGGCCAATCAAAATACGCCTTTTTCCTTCTCTGTAAGACCACTTCTTAACATTGATGTTTGGGAACACGCCTATTATTTGAAACACTATAATGTTCGGGCTGATTATATTACCGATTGGTCCCAAATCATCAATTGGGAACAGGTGGAAAAAAATTATCGAAGTGCCCTCGCACTTTTCTCCTTATAATTATTTTTTATTATCAAACGAACTTGTTGTTTTTATTATAAATTTCTGAAAAATAATCATTATAAAATCATTTGACAGAGAAACTTTTCTATGCTATAGTATTAAAAAATTATAGGCGAGGTAAAAAGATTGAAAATGAAAAGTAGAAGGTATCCATTCCCTTAATCGCATGACAAATAAGCCATCTTTCGGTGGCTGCTTTAAAAATTGAATATTGAAAAGTTAAGGTTATGTAGTTGCTGACTTGATCTTATA
>DVIZ01000020.1 GCA_018710905.1 Candidatus Scybalomonas excrementigallinarum
TAATTAACAAAAAAGAACATATTATTATTAAAATAATTCCATATAATTTTATATATTTTTTCAACATTTCACCTCATTACATAATTATTATTTTGAAAATAAGTCTATATATTACTATAATAGATATGACATCTCAACATTGGATCTTTAATGATTATGAATACCATAATGATAATGCAGATGCATTTAGACATACTCTTTGGAATGCCTATAATGCTCATGATTGTGGAACAACTTATGCAAAAAAATTTGCTGATGCTCATGAGAAAGATTTTCCTAATGTTGCACTTGAAACTGAAATGGATTTGTTTAATAATTCACTTGGAAGAACAATAGGTAGTAAATCATATCCTGGAAATGCATCACAAGCAAGTTATGCTATTCGTCAAGCTGTTCTGACTGCTGTTAAAAATGGTGAAGCAAGAAGATTTCAAGGTATGGATATAGGCACTAAAACAACTTTACAAAAAACAAATAGTAATAGTATAAAATAAAAAAGAGGGCATGAAGCTCTCTTTTTTATTTTATACTATTCTCATATTTTCTGGGACAGTTAAACTAGCTCTAACTAAAAGCTCAATTTCCCATAATCCAGTTTTATAATTTGATTTATAAGTAACTCTGAATACAAAGTTAAAATCTTCATTCCATAACTTATCAATGAAATCCTTACTCTTTGATTCTAAAAGACCATTTTGAAAATAACGATTTAATCCAAGAGCTTTAAATAAATTAAGAAAATCCTTTTCTATATCAGTTTTAATTGTATTGAATGGAATAGAACTATCATAGGGAGTTTGTATTTTAACCTTCCAGCAAGGCAAAGCATAGTTTATAGACCTTCTTTGAATTAAGTAATGAAAATTATAATTATATTGCTGACTATCTAATACTAAATATCCATTATGTTCTTTTTTAGGTTTTAACCCTCTTTTTGCATTAGCTCTTTCACGCATTATACGGCTCAAATTTGCGTTTAAATCATTTAACCTATCTATTTCTACCCTTGTCCCTTTTAAATCGCTCTCAAGGGCTTCTAAGCTCTTCTGATTAGCTTCTCGTTCTTTTGATATAATATTATTGGCTTCAGCCTTATAACTTCTTATATCCTTTTCTGCTTTTTCCTCTGCTCTTCTCTTATCGCCTTGTGCATCTTTTAAATCTTTAATTAATTTATTATATTCATCTACGGTTAATATTACATGCGTAGCTTCTTTTCCATCTTTCTCTTTACTGTATCCACCAGTAAAATTTTTATATACTCTTTCCATAAATCCTCCGTTAGGTTTGTTAGCTAACAATACTAATACTAACCCCTTATATAATGTTCTGCTATAATTGAAATCCTATTATGACCTAATGCTCTGCTAACCTCTAACATAGCAACCTTATCATAAGTTACCCCTTTTAAATCCTTCTGACAAAAATAAACTTGGCTTTGATACTTATGCCCAGTACCTCTGTTTATTTTATCGTATGGTATCTCTTCTTTTGGTCTTGCTAATGAGTTATATAGTATTGTTGCGTAACAACTTCTATATGCGTGAATATCTGCTCCATTCGGTATTTTCTCAAATACCTTTCCATTTCCAACTCTTTGCATACGTTCAACAACTTCTTTTACATTTTCGATTACTGGTGCTTCACGATAGCGACCACCTTTTGACCCACTATCAACTTTGATAAAATACTGACCATTTTTTTCTAAAAGCTTGTCACCAGTTAAAGCTTTTAATTCTGCTCTTCTTAGTCCTGTACTCTTGCAAAAATTAACTAATTCTTTGTTTTTCTCTTCTGAAAAATGTCTATCTCTAACCTTTTCCCCTCTACTTCGTGAAATATCGGCTCTATGTCTTATATCTGTCTTTATAAAATCTTTAGTCGAACAACCATACATTTTTGCAAGTGCTGAAGCCTCAAGTTTTTGGGTATATGCTGATAATCCTTTTTCTGAACGACTTTTAAGCCATTCATCAACATAAGGACGACATTGTTCTATCGACTTACAACCGTACTGCTCTTTAGCCCACTTTGTAAAATAATTACAATGCTTCATATACGACCTATAAGTTTCCCAAGAATAAATCTTATTTTGAGTTTCACCATTGATTTTATCAATATGTTTACTCTCTCCTATTGCTAATTTTTCATCTAGTGCATTTTGAACTTGTTTTACCATCGAGGGAAGTTTCACTCTATTTCTTGCCACTCAACCACCTCATTTTATGTATTGCTAATACCGTTAGCTAACATAACTAACGGTACTTTTATATAAATATCTAACTATCTTGTTAAAGTAAAAACACTAACCAATTTAATTTAGTGATGACAGGTAATAGTCATCATAAATCGTTATTGCTCTTATCAACCTAAAATCTAAATAAAGAAATTTAGGTAATGCGTTCAAAAAGATTACTAGCATTAAATATTACGATAAGCATTGAATGAGTATTTTCAGCTTCACAAAGGTTACTACTTCCGAAAATTTCAGCCTAATCATTCAAACACAGTTAATTCCATTTGTAAAACAAATGGAATTAACAAAGGGTAACGAAGCCCAAAATGGCAATAAAAAAATAAAAATAATATGTCTATATTATAATCAAGCTTACCCCCAAATGTCAACAATCCCGTTTACTCATACATTTTTCTGCGAAAAATATCAGAGTAACCGTCTTGTTGAATGCTTCATCAATTCGAGATATAAGGGTGTTCCCCCTCGCTTCGCTTCACCTCCAAAACTTTTTAAAAAAAGTTTTATCAAAAATTTTTATCGCTTGGCACTAGCCAAGAAGTCGAACCCTCCTGGTTCAACTTCGTTGCAAGAGCGTATCGCCATTCATTCCATCAAGGTAGTATTAAAAGTTTTTCTTATGTCGGCCGAAGATCCACTTCGTGATTTCAGCAGCCAACGAAAAATTTTTAATCTCCACCTTGATTTCACTACTGGCTAATCATAATAACCATTTATTATTCTGCATATAGTTGTTGTTCCAAGTGAAGTTTTTTGAGATATTTTTCTATAACTCAAACCTAAAGCCCTAAGTTCCTTGACTTTATTTACTTGTTTATCAGTTATTTTTTTAGGATTTGCTAATGCTCTTGATTTTAAGCAGTTAATCTCATTTTTCAATTCTTGAATTTCATTTGATTTTTCATCTTCAAATCTTTTAATTAATCTATTTATTCTCCCTTGATAAAATTCCTCTATATTGTTCAATTTAAGTTTAAGTTCTTCATTTTCTTTAATTAAACTTTCAACTAATTCATTCATTGATTTATATGGATTTTTAAAAGTTGACATTAAAATATACCTCCGCGTACCATCGTTCCAAAACAATGGTACATTAAGACCGGGAATGAAGTCAATAGCACCTTGGAATAACGGAGCGAGTGCCTTGTGCCGAGTGAGTATATGCCGAGAAAGGCTATTGATGGAATGAAGGTCAGACACTATTGCTCCAGAGGAGCAACACCCCTAAAGGTGTTGTTCCTCCTGCCTAACGGCAAGTGAATATTGCTTTGGTTACTTTGGCTCAAAGTAACTGGGTGTCGGGTAAAACCCGACGAGGGAGTTCGAGGGTGATACCCTCGTTCTTAGAAAGCCACTTTCGGGGCTTTCTAAGAAGATATAAGAGGAACTTAACCATAAAAATACTATGTAAGCCTTATAATTACTAACTTTCTTTAAAAATACAACAGGTCATCAGCTATGACACTACAACAGGTCATAGCTGATGACCTGTTGCTATACATTTTGACACTTAAAATGTCAAAAAATACTTGAATTAGTTCAAATATGATACTATAATAGTTCACATAAAGGTACTGGAAAATTTTATGAGGGGATGAAAATCGATGAATCAAGATATTATTGTCAATTCAAATGGAGGGAATATATATACTCCTAATATTATTAGCTTTGAGAAAAGACAAATTGAACTAGAAAAAATAGAAGAGAAAGAAGAAAAACAAAGACAACTAAATGAAAGATTACGCAAGAATAGCCCATTTAGCAATTTTTATCAATTTAATCGTGATTTTTCTAAACAAATGATTTGGTTAGCTGGTAAAAATGCTAAAGCCCATCAAATATTACTTTTCTTACTTGACCAAATGGATAGTTACAATGCATTAATGTGTTCATACAAGGTTATTCAAGAAGCTTTGGGAATAAGTGAAAGTACTGCTAAAAGAGGAATAAAATTATTAAAGGAACATGGGTTTATAGGAGTTTACAGAAGTGGTTCAAGTAATATTTATGCAGTTAATAAAAATTTAGCATGGGGAAGTTGGGGAACAAATCATAAGTATGCTAAATTTGAGGCTAAAATAATAATATCTGAAAGTGAACAATCTAAAGATATTCAAATAGAATGTGATAAAGTTAAGCAAGTTGCTATAAAGGAGTAATTTATAATAATACTACTTAAATATATATCTTTCATAGAAAAATAAAGAATAATCCTTCTCAGAAGGATTATTCTTTATTTTTTACATTAATCGTAAATTTATAATTTATATCTCCTTTATCATACCACCTAGAAATTACATTAAATGTATAATAACCTTCGATAGATGGAGCAGTAAATTTATATTCGTTAATATCAATATGGCTATTATTATCAATTAAATTTATTGTATATTCATGAGGTATTTTATCAAATTTGATTTCAATTATACTTAAGGGCTCTACATCTATAGAATATTTATTTTCCTCATATCTTCCGGATATATATTTTTTTAATCCTTCATAATCATAATTAGCTATAAAACTATTAATATTAGTGTTTCCTTGTATAACCTGTAAGTTAGGTAGTTGTATATCATGCATTTTTCTATCCTTAACAAAAC
>DVIZ01000205.1 GCA_018710905.1 Candidatus Scybalomonas excrementigallinarum
ACCAATTATATCCATTTAGATGGTGAGCGACTAAATCATTATTGTTTTTACAAACACAACATTGATGCCCGTCCCTTTTTATAACATCATTTCTCCATTTTTTATATCCAGCGATTTTTCTACCACTATTATATAATTCTTCTGTTTTTCCATGAATAAAGTTTGGATTTTTTGCACCCATCAATCTTTTAGAATAGTCAAAACTCATACAACTAATAGAACAATAACTCACTTTGTTTCTACCGTATTGATATTTATTTCTGGAGAATACACTCTTACATACATTACACTCTATACTTACGGAGTCTTCAAAAGATTTATTTCTACAATCCAGAGAACAGAACTTTTGTTGTTTGCGAGATGTTTTATATTCTTTATTACAATTCTCACATTCTTTAGAAAATAATGTAATACCTTTTTTAGGTCTATTCCTTGCTGAACAACTATTTGAACAATATACTTGATTTTTTCTATTAGGTGTAAACAACTTATCACAATGCTTGCAATTAATGTCTTTTCTAGTACTCATTATTTTATATTGACATTCCTTCGAGCAAACTATGTTGTTAGATTTTTTCACTTGAGAAGGTGTTCTTGTAAATACCTTTTTACAATTAGCACACTCAAATTCAATCTGTTTCTCAATACTTTTTCCTGAACATTCCTTGCTACAAAACTTTTGCTTATTGTGTATTGTTTTAAATTCCTTTTTACAATTAAAACAAACTTTAGATTTAGCTTGACTTTCATGTCTACACTTTTTACACTGTCCAGATCTACCATCTTTTAATTTCTTATTTCTATAAAACTCTTCATATTCTTTTTCTATTCCACATTTTTTACATTTCTTCATAATAATAACCTCCTTTACTGCTTAATAACATTATAACATATATATCTTAGAATTTCCACGTATTTGCCGAATATTTTTTGAAGATAATTTCTTATCAACCGACCAATGTAATTTTAGTCAAAATATCTGTCGTGAGACCAAGGTCTTCCCCAGCACTTGCTGCAAGGTTCATAGCGCCCTGTAATCCATCTGCCATCTGATTAGCATCCCAACCTGCTACATTTTATGTTATCGTAAAGGCTCTTTATCCTCTACTTCTTTACCTTTCGATAAAGGTCAGACTATATCATTACCTACACCATTATGTGTTTAGGTAGAGAGCGTTCGTGGATATTTTACCATTTTACAGGTTACTTTATCTAGTCGTTACACCTTCCTATCATTTCTGAATAGGCTTGGCTCGAGATTGGCATAGTTGTTTTTATATCATTTTATCAAAATAATTATTAATTTTTTCTAATTTTTCATAGCAATAAAAATCTGTACCTTTATACCATTTTAAAAAATCGGTAGAACTTTTTTGAGAGTTACAATTAGAACAAGATGGTAGAATATTTTCCTTTGTATGTGACCCATTTTTAATAACAGGAATTACGTGGTCTAATGTTATATTTTCAGTGTGCTTTCCACAATAAGCACAATATTTTCCTTTTTCATCAGAGAAAAATTCTTGACATTTTTTCCATTCTTCCTTATTGAAATCATGTTTAACATTTTTTAATAATACTCTTCTTTTATGAGCGTATAATTTTTGATTCTCTCTATATCTTTCTTTGTTGCTTTCTGCCCATTTTTTAGCTTTTTGTCTATTATACTCTTTATTATTTTTATTGTACTCATGATAATAGTCACTAAATTTTTTCTTATTATTTTTGTAATATTCTCTTTTTCTATTATTTATTTTACTTCTATTTTTAAGAGTATATCTTTTCTGACTTTTTAGCGCACATTTTTTACAATAATTATAAAATCCTCCATTACCTCTTTTATAGAAGCTATCAATGTCTTTATAACTATTACATACTGTGCAAACTTTTCCACCGTTTTTTATTTCTTGTTCTGTTCTCTCTTCTTTGTTAATCTTTGATATATGGTATTCTTGCCTTTTCTTTTTATTGATATTACTTCGATTCTTTTCTCTATATTTTTTATTTTGTTCAGATGCACATTTTTTACAATATGTTTTTAATCCATCTTTATTGTTTTTTGATTTTGAAAAATTAGATAAATCTTTTTCTTTTTTGCATGATATACATTTTTTCATTTTCATATCAATCCTCCTTATAAATATATTATAACATAAGGATAATATAAAAACAACCTTAGCTTTCCTCGAATTAACCCTCTAATTTATGCTACTGATTTCTCAGTAACCACCCTAGCTTTTAAGGACATGTAGTTGAGAGCCTCTGCTGTTTCAGAAGCAGTAAATTTAGAATTAGCTGCTACCTCTCTTGCCTTATCTGATAGCATACTAAACTGTTGTTCAGTAGCTCCGGAAGTAGCTTTTACCTTTCTCATTGTGTCGTCAAAGTTCTTAACAGCAGTTGCACCTGCTCTAAGTCCACGCATTAATGGATAACTCATTGCAGTTACTCCTGCGCCTACAGACATCATAGAGTTTCTTAATTCAGCTAATCCAGCTCTATTACGCTTTAAAGCTCCTAATGAACGACCAAATCCAGTGTTCATTAATTGTTGCTTTTTAGTTAGGTAATCCATCTGCGCTCCAACTTGCTTAGCTTGATTTCCTAAGTCTATATAAGAAGAACGCAATCTACTTATCTTAGCTCTATGGTCCATTACTTCAGCACTATTTCTTCCGAATTGTGCTTTTAGTTTTTTAAGTTGAGCCTCTTCACTTCCAATAAGAGCATTAGTTTTAGATAGTTCATTTCTAAGTCTCTTTTGCTCCACTACGGTTGCTGCTTGAGCATTACCTTGCTTTCTATATAGGGCAGCTCTTTCTTTTAACATACCACTCTCTGATTTCATAGAGTTTCTGAGTTTGTCTGCCTCAGTATTTAACTTAGCATATTCATTTCTGTTTTGCTTCATTTGAGACTCTAACATTTCCATCTCGGAAGTTACTCTGTTAATATCTGACTGTTGTTTCTTATAAGCATCTGAACCTTTTTTAAATGATTCTAAATCATCTGTTAATCTCTTTTGTTTCTCTCTAAGTTGATCCATCTTTTTACCCATAGCATCATGGGTTTTTTGAAGTCTACCAGCTTCATCGCCATTCGCTCGGTATACTCTATTTATGTTTCTCATTTCCCGACCTAACATACTTATGTTTCGGGTTAACCCTGTTATTGATTTAACGGAACCAGCTGTATCCATAGTAATACTATAGAGTATATCTCCATTTCCGCCGACTTTTCCATTGCCTGCCATTTTGCTCACTCCAAACTTATTAGTATGTATAATATTTCCAATAAAAGCAAATCAAGACCAAAAAAATAAAGGGATAGACAGACCATATTTAATGTCCATCTACCCCCTAGTTTATTTTTATAATTTTTTAATAAAGTCTTCAAGTGATAACGTGCCTTCGTTTTGTTGACCACGTTCATTCTTACGCTGTCTTGCTTTCTTTAGTTCTGCTTTCGCATTTATTAAATCATACAAGTCTTCTTGGGTCATTTCATTTAAGTCTGTCCAACTATACCCATTTCTAATTAATGTATCTAACATTTCATTATACTTATAGTATTGTTCTTCCCAAGAAAAAGTTTCTACTTTCCCTCTTTAGCTTCTTCTACTTCTGTATCGTCAATTCCCATTGCTTCCATGATACATTTATTCAAAGTTTCAATTAACTTGTCTGATTCTACTCCATCAAGAATAGTATCTTCTGTTACTTTGTCGTTCTTAGCAAAGATAGAGTTAGCAACTAATTCTAACATTCTCTCCATACCTTCGTACTCTTGAACAGGATCAAAGTCAGCATCTTCATTCATTTGTCCGTTTCTTTCCATTTCAGCATACATCTTCATAATGTCACGAGTAGCTCGTGCCATAATCTTTCCTGATTTATGAGTTTCTAATTTTCCTTCTTCGTTGTATAACTTAATTTGTGTTGACTTGTTAGCCATATACACTCTCTCCCTTTTTTATCTTTATTTTGTCCACAATAATAATGTAGACTATGTATAGCCCTACTAATTAAAGTAGGACAGTATATTCTATTCTTCGGTACTGGCTTTCCCTGTCCTTCTCCGACTTTACTAAAGATACCTTTAAACAATTTATTATTTTTTATTTGTTTAAAAATTGTTTTGCTTCGT
>DVIZ01000206.1 GCA_018710905.1 Candidatus Scybalomonas excrementigallinarum
TATTTTTTATTTATTTTTTGCTTATGTGATTCAATTGTTTTTCCATATTTATACTTTTATGGTATAATTTTATTATAAGAATGATAGAAAAGGATAAAAATACAAAAATAGAATAAGAAAGGAACGATTACATGAAACTTACATGGAAAAAAATGCTCTTTACTTCTATTATACTCTCCATTTGCTTTTCTACTCCTACCCCTACACTTGCTGGTACTCAAAGCTTTCTTGGGATTGATGTTTCGAAAAACAATGGGACAGTCCAATGGGAACTAGTAGCCGATGCTGGTTATCAATTTGCAATGATAAAAACGGGAAATGGTCAAGATACTGCCTCTCACACGGATCAAGATTCCCAATTCGAATTCAATTATAACAATGCGAAAGCAGCCGATCTTTCTTGTGGTGTTTATCACATGATTGCAGGTAACACTCCAGAGGACGCGAAAAAAGAGGCCAACTACTGTCTTTCTATTATCGATGGTCGCCCCCTTGATTTACCAATTGCCTACGATATTGAATCAACAAAATCTTTTGAAGATAGCGCTCTTTTTCAGTCTGGTAAAAAAAATATTACCGATATGGCCATCGCTTTTTGTGAGACAATAAAAAAAGCGGGATACACCCCTATGATTTATACTTCTTCTTATATTTACAATACTTATTTGGATTCTTCCCGCTTAACAGACTATAAAATTTGGATTGCTCACCATGATGCGAAAAAACCAAACATTAATTCTCCCTATCATATGTGGCAATATAAAACCGCTCCCGTTGAAGGTGCAAATACTTCTTCAGGAGTCTGTGATATCAATCAGATAACGGAAAAACTTTCCTTTCCCCAAAAGACAGTGACGATTGGAAAAGGAGAGACTCTTAAACTCACTCCTACTTTATTTTCGGCATTTACGGACACTTCTATCACTTTTTCTTCTAGCGCTCCTAATGTTGCTACAGTATCCAAGACAGGCCTTGTTCGTGGAAATAAAATTTCCTCTTCTACAATAACTGCTACCTCTTCTCACAATACACGAGCAACCTGTAAAATTATGATTAAACAGGCACCGACTTCCATTTCTTTTACTGAGAAAAATAAAACGTTAAAGAAAAAGACATTAAAAAAAGGACAGTCTTATTCTGTAAAAACTGCCCTTAGTAAAAATTCTGCAAGCTATTCTCTTACTTATTCTTCTTCTAATAAGAAAGTAGCGACGATCAATTCTAACGGTAAAATTACTGCTAAAAAAGTTGGCACTACAACGATTAAAGTAAAAACTTATAATGGAAAAACCGCTTCTTTAAAAATTACTGTTAAAAAATAGCTGATTTTGCCAACTGATCGGCGATATCATTGTATTTATCACCTGAATGTCCTTTCACTTTATGAAATGTGACATTTAGATGATTTTTAATGCTATCATAATATGCTTTGTATGCTTTTGTCCCTTCTTTATTTGTCTTCCAATCTCCTAAACACCAACGAGCAATTCCTTCATAATCATGATAAATCCATAACTCTTTACACCCTTTTTCTATGGCATATCGCATTGCCATTTCAGCTCCTTTAATCTCTCCTGCAACATTTCTCATAGAGGCTAGTGATGGATTTTCTACTTTACTAGCAAAGCGCATTTCTTGCCCCTGATATAAGATAACCATTCCATAGGAAAATTCTTTTGTTTGAATATTATAACTACCATCCACATAAGCGATCATCCTATCTTCTGTCGTTACTGCTTCCTCCCCCCTCTTTTCTGTATTCGTTTCTTTTTTTACATTCTTTTTTGTCTGTCCTTGTCCTTCTACAAAAGCTGCTGCTTCTTCTACTGTTGGAAAACTTTTATAAATAGCTCCTGAAAATTTATCAATTTGTCTTTTACAATCTTCCCATGTAAAATAAACTCCTGGAATTCTTCCTACTTTTACTGCATAATACTTTTTTCCTGCCATTTTTTTCTTCCTTTTCTCATTATTTTCGTTTTCTTATTGTTTTTTATCACATAAAATTTTCTTATATCTTATAATCGTTCTCTATTAATAGAACCTATCAATTTTCTTATTTTGCATAGCAATCCTTTTATTTCTAAAAGCTATTGAGCAATCGAACTTTTTTCATCCTTTACTAAAAATTTCTTGACGATTTCCTTTATCACTTTATTTCGCTATCTTTTTAAACTTTTTGAAAGATAAATATATATTTTTTTCAAAATTTAATGGTTTTTCTTCTTTTTTTATGCTAAAATACATTTTTAGTAGAAACCATATTTCATAATGGAAACAAAGGAGAGTAATATTATGGGCTATAAAAAAATAAAACCTATGTTGTCACCAGAGGAAATTAAATCTCGCATTCCTATGACAGAGAAACTATTAGCAACAAAAGCAATCAGAGATCAACAATTAAAAGAAATTTTCACAGGACAGTCCGATCGCTTTATTGTCATTATTGGACCTTGTTCCGCAGATAATGAAGAACCAGTAATGGAATATTTATACCGTCTTGCAAAGGTAAATGAAAAAGTGAAAGATCGCCTTATGATTGTTCCTAGAATTTATACGAACAAACCTCGTACAACAGGAGAAGGCTATAAGGGAATGTTTCACCAACCAGATCCAGAAAAAGCTCCTGATATGTTAGAAGGTGTTATGGCAATTCGTCACTTACATATTCGCTCCATTGCAGAAACTGGTTTTACCGCTGCCGATGAAATGCTATATCCAGAAAATTGGCAATACCTTGATGATATTTTATCTTATGTAGCCATTGGTGCTCGTTCTGTAGAAAACCAACAACATCGGTTAACCGTAAGTGGTATGGACGTGCCAGTTGGAATGAAAAATCCAACAGGTGGTGACTTAACCGTCATGATGAATTCTGTCATCGCTGCTCACGCAAAACATACATTTCTTTACGGCGGCTGGGAAGTAGAAACCGAAGGAAACCCTCTTGCTCATACGATTCTTCGTGGAGCTGTAGATAAACACGGTCAGAACATTTCTAACTATCATTATGAAGATTTAATGCACGTTCAGCAAATGTACGAACATTTAGAACTTTCTAATCCAGCTTGTATTGTAGATGCAAACCACGCAAACTCTGCAAAACATTGGGAACAACAGCCTCGTATCGTCAAAGAAGTCCTTCATAGCCGTAAATTTAATTCCGATCTTCATTCTCTTGTAAAAGGAGTTATGATCGAAAGCTACCTTGAAGATGGAAATCAAAAAGTAGGAGGCGGCTGTTTTGGTAAATCCATTACCGATCCTTGTCTTGGTTGGGAAAAAACAGAACAATTACTTTATGAAATTGCTGATTTAATTTAATACACTCTATTTCTTTTCCAAAATAGAGAAAACATTTCATTGAAACAAGAGACTTCTGTTTTGCTTTCGAAACAGTAATCTCTTGTTTTTCCTTATTATTCTTTCATTTCTTTCCAGTTTATTTTCTTAAAAAGATCGTTTGCCTCGTTTCCATTCCATCCTTTTTGCAATAAATGAAAAGAAAATGAGGTTCTTAGTACATGAGGAGTAATTTCTTTTTTAATCCCTGCTTGACTAGCATATGCTTTTATCATCTTCCAAAGTCCTTGGCGTGACATGGTTTGTCCACTTCGATTTAAAAACAAAATATCCGTTTCTCCTTTTTCTAATTGTGGTCTTGCTTCCTCTATATATTCTTTTAAAATCTCTTTTGCAATCGTTTCAAAAGAAATGACCTTTGTTTGCTTTTCTCCTTCACAAACCAAATACCCCAATTCTAAATTGACATTCTCTTTTTTTAGCTGAATTAATTCATTTACATGGATTCCCGTCTCATAAAGTAACTCTAAAATAGCCCGATCTCTTATACCTTTTGTGGTTCTTTTCGATGGCTGTTCAAAGAGTAGCTCAACCTCTTCCATTGTTAAAACATCAATTGTTTTTTTCTCGACTTTTGGACTTTGCAATTGTTCGGTTGGATCCATAGAAATCCAACCACTTCGAACTAAATATTGAAAATATTTTTTTAATACTGTAATACTTCTAGAAATGGTAGCTGTTGAAAATCCTTTTTTTTCCATATATAATAAGTAGGAAGTTACACTTGTAGCTGTTATTTCATTTACTTCTGTCATTCCAAATTGTTCAAAATATGCCTTTGCTTTTCTCAAATCTCTTTCGTAAGAAATTCTCGTATTATAACTTGCTCTTTTTTCTTTCTCTATGTAGGTAATAAACTGTTGTATTTTTTCCTCCACCTGCTTCACTTCCTCTATATTTTTTATTCTTATCTTTTAACATTCTTAGCTATTTTCCAATAAGAAGCATTGTTATCTTTTGTACAAGTGTTGGATTCCAATAAGCTTCGATATAACAGCCAAGCCCCCAAATTCCAATAATACAAATGAGTTGTAACAACATCTGATAATCCTTTTTTTGTTTTTCCCCAATTTGAAATAACCCATAAAGAGCGCCACTATATACAAAATAATGGGGAATTAAATATACAATAGATACCAATACCCCTACAATCCCAATTCGCATTGTCTCTAGTGCGAATAAAGCGCTTGTTGAAAAAGAAAACAAAAAAAGTGGGACACCAATTCCAATAAAACGATTTGTAAAAAAAAATAATAATAAAATTCCTAATAATTGCTTTCCTCTTCGAAATAATAAAAATATAAAATATTGCTTTTGTGGTAACTCTCCAGCAGCGATTGTCCGATACTGATCCAAATTCCACAAATCAGATATCCCCGCCTGATTTTTAAAAAATAGGTTTGTTAAGAAAGCCCCTAATATAATTCCTGTAAAAAAAATCACTTTCCATATCTGATATACTTTTTCATTTTGTTCCATAGAAAACTCTCCTTTATCATAAATAAGCACTCTATCATAACTTCAGCATTATGTAATACTATATGCTTACTTCTAAAAAAAGAGAACTCTATCCTTTTATCTCATCTATTTTTTATCAATATACTTTGCTTTATATGTCAAAACTCCTGCAATCGTTTTCGCATCTTTTATTTTTCCTTCAATAATCATATCCATTAATTCTTCTACGGAATATCGTTCGATTTGGACAAATTCATCTTCGTCTAAATGCTGTTCGGTCTCTACAAGTTCGGTAGCTAAATAAATGTATACAACTTCATTACAAAAACCAATTGCCGTAATAGCATCCACAAGATGTTCTATTTTTCCCGCCTTTTGCCCTGCTTCTTCTTCTAGCTCACGAAGGGCACTCATCTTTGGTTCTTCCCCTTCATTGATTCCACCTGCTGGTATTTCAAGGCTCATGCGTTCTAAAGAATTTCGATATTGACGTACCATAATAATCTTTCCATCTTGATCCACTGCTACAACGGCTGATGCACCTTTATGCTTTACCAAATCCCATTCCACTTGTTTTCCATTTGGTAACTCAACAATATCTTTATATACATCAATAATATGACCTTTATAAGCTAATTCTTGTCTAACTTTTTTATATTCTTTTTCCATAATGTTTCCTTCCTTTCCTATACGAAACAAAAAGCTCTATGTTCTTCTAAAATTATTGTTTTTTGTAAACGATAAAAAGCGCTCTTTCCAAACTTCTCCGATTCACAGACAGTCATCCTATGTGAGCATACATGCTCTTACACGATAACTGTCTTTGCATAAAAATATAGAAAACCCTACAAATGGCTTATGATTCTTTTCATAAGTTTGTAGGGTTTTCACTTTCTCGATTTGATATTTTATTTTGTCATGTTATTACTTTGCATAATCCGTAGCACGAGACTCACGAATTACATTAACCTTTATCTGACCAGGATATTCCAATTCACTTTCAATCTGCTTGGAGATATCTCTTGCTAATAAAATCATATCAGAATCGCTTACTTGTTCTGGAACTACCATTACACGAATCTCACGACCCGCTTGAATTGCAAAAGTTTTATCAACACCTTTGAATCCATTACCAATGTCTTCAAGTTGTTTAAGTCTAGTTGTATAAGAATCCAATGTCTCTCTTCTTGCCCCTGGACGAGCAGCTGAGATTGTATCAGCAGCTTGTACAATACAAGAAATAAGGGATGTTGGTTCCACATCACCATGATGAGATTCCACTGCATTAATAACAATTGGAGATTCTTTATATTTTCTACATAAATCTACACCAATTTCAATATGAGAACCTTCCATTTCATGGTCTACTGATTTACCAATGTCATGTAATAAGCCTGCACGTTTTGCCATTCTTATGTCCACACCGATCTCAGCAGCTAATAACCCACTGAGCTGTGCAACTTCCATAGAGTGTTTCAGAGCATTTTGTCCGTAACTTGTTCTAAATTTCATCTTTCCAAGTAAACGAATTAACTCTGGGTGAATACCATGAACTCCTACTTCAAGAGCAGCAGCTTCACCTTCTTCACGCATCATCACTTCTACTTCTTTTTGAGCCTTTTCTACCATTTCTTCAATTCTCGCAGGATGGATGCGTCCATCAACAATTAATTTCTCAAGAGCAATTCTTGCAACCTCTCTGCGTATTGGATCAAAACTTGATAAAATAACAGCTTCTGGAGTATCATCAATAATTAAATCCACTCCTGTCATTGTCTCTAAAGTACGAATATTTCGACCTTCACGTCCAATGATACGACCTTTCATCTCATCATTTGGAAGCTGTACTAAAGAAATTGTTGTTTCGGCAACATGATCTGCTGCACACTTTTGAATCGCAGTTACAACATATTCCTTTGCTTTTTTGTTGGCTTCTTCTTTGGCTCTGGTTTCCATTTCTTTTACCATCACCGCAGTCTCATGTTTCACTTCATCTTCAACCGTTTTCAAAAGATATTCTTTTGCTTGTTCAGAGGTTAATCCAGAAATTCTTTCTAGTTCCTGTAAGCGCTTCGCCTCAAGCTCTGCAACTGCTATTTTTTGCTTTTCAAGACTTGCTTCTTTTGACGCAAGGCTTGACTCTTTACGCTCTAGCATTTCTGCTTTACGATCAACAGTTTCTTCCTTGTTGATCACGCGTTTTTCATAGCGTTGTAATTCTGTACGGCGTTCTCTTGTTTCTTTTTCGAAGTCATTTTTTGCCTTAATAGACTCTTCTTTGGCTTCTAAAAGAGCTTCGCGTTTTTTCGCTTCTGCTGTTTTTACACCTTCATCTATAATCTCTCTAGCTTTCTCTTCTGCGCTTCCAATCTTAGCTTCAACAATTTTCTTACGATATGCTGTAGCCCCAAACCAAGACACAAGCGCTGTAAGCACGAAAGTAATTAAGACAGCAATTACAATTTCCACAGGAGCACCTCCTTATTCAATTTTCGTTGCCCTCTTCGTCTCCCACCAATAAACATAGAAAACTTGTGATTTATGCAACACTTAAATTTTATACTTTTTTTAGTGCTATGTCAAGTATAAGGTACTCCTAATTTCAGAAAACTGTCCACAATTCCAACACAATTTCTTTTTCTTTCTACTCGATTTCTATTTCTTCTAAATACTCTTCTACTACTCTTCTCACAAGACTATACGAATATCCTTTTCTTAAAAAATAACTATAATGCTTTTGCATTTCTTTTGGCTCGCAAGGAACTTTCCCTTGTAACCGTTTTTCCACAAGTTTTCGAAGAACTTCTCCTTCATCCCATTCATTCTCTTCTAAATAGGCAGTGACTTCTTCTTTCTTTATTCCCTTTTGAATCAATTCCATTTCAATCTGTTTTTTACTTTTTCCATCTTTTTTAAAAACAATGTAGTTTTCCATATATCGATTATCATCAATATATCCATAAGATTCCACATAAGTGATGGCCTGTTCTGCCATAGATGCGCTAAAAGAGGCTTCTATTAGCCTCTTTCGCAATTCTTCACGGGTGCGATCGCCGTGCTTTAATAATAACATAGCTTTCTTTTTCGCTCTTTTTAGAACAATCTCTTTCTCAATTGTAAAAGCTACCGATTCTTCAATCTCAATTCCTTCTTCTAAATGGAACATTTTTATCTCTTTACTATAAAGAGCAAAAGCAAATTCATAATCTAAATCAATTCGATAAAATTCTTTCTTTATTCGTTCCATTTTCGTAATTAGCATTATTCTTCCTCTTTTACTTCTTTCTCTTCTTCTACTTCCCCACCAATATTAAAATGTGCACGAACAAGAGCTTCGATTTCTTCCATTGTCTCTGGATGTTCTCTTAAATACTGTTTGGCATTTTCACGGCCTTGTCCAATCTTATCTTCGTTATAAGCATACCAAGCACCAGATTTATTGACAATTCCAACATTCGCTGCTAAATCAAGAATATCCCCTTCTCTTGAAATTCCTTTTCCAAACATAATGTCAAATTCTGCTTCCTTAAATGGTGGGGCAATTTTATTTTTTACGACTTTAATTCGTGTACGGTTTCCAACAATCTCTCCACCTTGCTTTAAAGCTTCAATTCTTCTTACATCCATACGAATAGAAGAATAGAATTTAAGAGCGCGTCCACCAGTTGTTGTCTCAGGATTTCCAAACATAACACCAACTTTCTCACGAAGCTGATTAATAAAAATAACCGTACAATTAGACTTACTAATGACAGCCGTTAATTTACGAAGAGCCTGTGACATTAAACGAGCATGAAGACCTACATGAGAATCTCCCATATCGCCATCAATTTCTGCCTTTGGTACAAGAGCAGCTACCGAGTCAACAATTACAATATCAACTGCACCAGAACGTACCATAGTCTCTGTAATCTCAAGAGCTTGCTCTCCATTATCTGGCTGTGAAATATAAAGGTTATCCGTATCTACCCCAATATTCTTTGCATAAACAGGATCTAATGCATGCTCTGCATCAATAAAACCGGCAATTCCTCCACGTTTTTGCACTTCTGCAATCATATGAAGTGCTACCGTTGTCTTACCACTGGATTCTGGTCCATAGATTTCAATAATACGTCCCTTTGGAACCCCGCCAAGTCCAAGTGCTAAATCAAGACTTAAAGAACCTGTAGGAACAGTCTCAATATTCATATTAATATTGGAGTCCCCAAGTTTCATAACAGAACCCTTTCCATACTGTTTTTCTATCTGTGAAAGAGCGGCATCTAACGCTTTTAACTTTTCTTCTTTTAACATATTTACTTCTCCTTTTCTATCTCTCGAACAAATGTTTGCTATATGTTCTTATTGTAATATATGGCTTCCTATTTGTCAATAGCGTTTCTAATTTTTCCTCTTATTTCTTTTATGATATCATATAGAAATTTATTTTTCAATTATTATAACATTTATTTTTAATATTATTTTTAAAATTAAACAAAGAAAAGCCGATTAACTTTCTTTTTAAGATTAACCGACTTTTCTTCCATTTATTCTTCTTTTTCTCCTGCAAATCCGCCTTCATAATATTCGATTATCGCGTGATGCAATAATGTTAGAGCGCTTGCAACAGAGCTTTCACGAATTTTTCTTCTATTCCCTGTAAAATGGAATTCTTTCGCAAAAACTTTATCATGAATATAACAACCGATATAAACTAACCCAACAGGTTTTTCTTCTGTACCGCCTGTTGGTCCAGCGATTCCTGTTATGGACACTGCCACATCAGAATTATAAAGCAAAGCAGCACCTTTTGCCATTTCCTTTGCCGTCTCTTGTGAAACAGCGCCATATTCTTTTAACGTATTTTTCTTTACACCTACTAATTTTCTTTTTGCTTTGTTAGAATACGTAATAAACCCTTGTTTTAAAACATCAGAACAACCAGATACATTGACAATTCTTCCAGCCAGTAATCCACCAGTACAAGACTCTACTGTACAAAGTTTTAACTCGTGTTTTTTCAAAAGTTCTACCACACTGTCTTCCAAGGCAATATTCTCTTCTTCTGTAAACACGAAGTTTCCAAACCGACTTTTTATTTCCTTCACTACTGGATCTACAAGATCTTTTGCCTCATCCTCTGTTTTTCCCTTCGCTGTAACACGAATATGAACTTCTGCCTCTTTTGCATAAGGAGCAATCGTTGGATTTGTCTGCTTTTGCATAAGATCCGATAACTTATCTTCCACATAACTTTCTCCAAGTCCACCAATTTTTACCATAGCGGTATAAAAAACACTATCTTGGAGTTTAGAAAGATAAGGAACTACTTCTTGATTCATTAGCGGAATCAACTCGTTTGGAGGACCTGGGAGCAAAATAAATTTACAGTTATCGGTCTCTACAATTAAACCAGGAGCCGTTCCATTTTTATTATCAAGGACAATAGCTCCCTCTGGAATGTACGCCTGTTTCCAATTATTATGTGTAATATTAGCTAATTGGCGTTTTGCAAAATATTCTTGAATTCGCTCTCTTGTCCGAATATCCTCCACTAGTTCTAATTGACAAACTTTCGCAACCATCTCTTTTGTAATATCATCCATAGTAGGCCCAAGCCCTCCTGATAAAATTACGATGTCTGCCCGTTCTCTTGCCTGTTCTAACGCTTTTATAAGTCTCTCTTCATTATCTCCCACTGTTGTTTGATAATAAATAGAATACCCAAGAGATGTACATTTCTCTGCCAAATAAGCACAGTTCGTATTCACAATGTTCCCCATTAAAATTTCTGTTCCAACAGAAATTAATTCCACTATCATTTCTTTTCGCTTCCTTCCATCATAACAGCTCTATTTTTATATAAATAATCCATTAAAGATACAACCGTAAGAACTAATGCGATATAAGTAAAAATCGTTTCAAGTGTTGCAAAAATACCGCCTAGGTCAACAATCAAAAGTAAAATTAAAATCATCTGTGACACCGTCTTAAATTTTCCCCAATAACTTGCTGCGATTACAACACCGTTATCAGATGCAACTAAACGGAATCCACTAATAATAAATTCTCTTGCAATAATGATAATAACAATCCAACCAGCTAATCTGCCAAGATCTACAAAAGCGATCAAAGCAGAACATACTAATAATTTATCTGCTAGCGGATCCATAAATTTCCCAAAATTCGTAATCAAATTCCATTTTCTTGCCAGATGACCGTCTAAATAGTCGGTAAAACTTGCTCCTGCAAACAAAAGAAACGCAATCCACTTTCCATAGGAAAGTTCATCACTCATGTAAAGAAATACTAAAAAGAACGGAATCATAATAGTTCTTAATATTGTCAGTTTATTCGGTAAGTTCACGATAAATCACCTCTCCAATTAAGTCATATTCAGACGCACCAGTGATTTTTACATCTACGAAATCTCCAGAAATAATTTCCTCTTCTGATTTCACAAAAATGCATCCATCTACTTTTGGAGCATCTTTATAAGTTCTACCCACATAAATGTCTTCTTCAAATAAATAGCCTTCCACTAACACTCTTACTTCTTTTCCGATCATTTCTTGATCTTTTTCATAAGAAATTTCTTGTTGAAGTTCCATTAATTCATTTCTTCTGCTTTCTTTGATCTCTTCTGGAACTTGATCTGGAAAACTAGCTGCTGGAGTATCTTCTTCTTGAGAATACGTAAAGACACCTAAACGATCGAATTCCATTTCGTTTACAAAATCTAACATTCCTTCATGATCTTCTTGTGTCTCTCCTGGGAATCCTGTAATTAATGTAGTACGAATTGCAATATCTGGCATAGCAGTTCTCAGTTTTTTCACAACTTCTACTAACTGTTCTCTACTTGTTCTTCTTCCCATACGTTTTAAGATCGTATTTTCTGAATGCTGAATTGGCATATCGATGTAATGACATACTTTTGGTTCTTTTACCATTGTTTCAATCAATTCATCTGTAATTTCTTCTGGGTAGCAATAAAGAAGACGAATCCATTCGATTCCTTCTATTTGACCTAAACGATGAAGAAGTTCTGGTAATTTCTTCTCTCCATAAATATCTTTTCCATAAAGTGTTGTTTCTTGTGCCACTAATACAAGTTCACGAGTTCCATTTTTTGCAAGACGTTCCGCTTCTTTTATCAACTGTTCCATTGGCACGCTACGGAATTTTCCTCGAACACTTGGAATAATACAGTATGTGCAATGTTTGTCACAGCCTTCTGCTATTTTTAAATATGCAAGGTAACTACCTGTTGTAACAAGACGCTCCACATTTGATGTATCCGGAAGAGAATCCACATTATTAAAGATTTCCTCGCCATGCCCTACTAAGGCTTCATCGACTGCTTCTACAATCTTATCAAAACTTGTTGTTCCAAGCACCGCATCTACTTCTGTTAATTCTTTCCTAAACTCATCTTTATAACGCTCAGAAAGACATCCTGCCACAACTAATGCTTTTAACTTTCCTGTTTTTTTAAGCTCTGACACTTCAAGAATCGTTTCAATACTCTCTTCTTTTGCATCATGAATAAAACAGCAAGTGTTAACTACGATAACATCTGCTTCTTGCTCCTCATTTGTAATTTCATATCCTCTTTGGGATAAAAGTCCTAACATCACTTCGCTATCCACAAGGTTTTTATCACAACCAAGGGAAATAAATAATACTTTCATAAACATCTCCTTTATTCTTTATTTTTTTCCTATTTTTTATTCCATTTGTTTTGAGCAGATTTTACACAATTATGCATTAACATAGCAATTGTCATAGGTCCAACTCCGCCTGGTACTGGTGTAATCGCAGATACCTTTGATTCCACCTTCTCAAAATCCACATCCCCGCATAATTTATTGTTTTCATCTCGATGCATTCCGACATCAATTACAACAGCACCGTCTTTGATATAGCTTTCATCAAAAAATTTTGCTTTTCCAATGGCAGCAACAAAGATATCCGCTTGTTTTGTAATTTCTTTTAAATTCTGTGTATGTGAATGACAAATTGTCACAGTTCCATTTTCTTTTAATAGTAATAAAGCCATTGGTTTTCCAACAATATTGCTTCTTCCAACAACAACACAGTTTTTTCCTGCTATTGTAATATCAGAACGCTTTAAAAGTTCAATAATTCCTGCGGGTGTACAAGAAATAAATCCTTCATTTCCTGTTGTAAGTGCTCCCATATTTTGATTATGGAAACCATCTACATCTTTTTGTGGAGAAATCGCCTGTGTAACCACATCCTCATTGATATGAGCTGGCAATGGAAGTTGTACTAAGATTCCATCGACACCATCCTCTTGATTCAATTTATGAACAAGATTTAAAAGTTCTTCTTGTGTTGTTTCCTCTGGAAGTTTATAAGTTCTTGATAACATTCCAACATACTCACAAGCTTTTGTTTTATTTCTTACATAAATAGAAGATGCAGGATCATCACCTACTTGCACAACGGCAAGGCATACTTCTTTTCCTTGTTCCTTTAATTGTGCTACTTTAACCTTACATTCTTCTTTTATTTCTGTTGAAATTTTCTTTCCATCAATTATCTTTGCCATAGTTTCTTCCTTTCATAAGCTGCCATCATCCTTTTGGTGCCTTTTTTCTAATTCTAAAGTACTTTTCATTCTCTATCTTACACTCCTAGACACAAAAAGGCAAGGAAACAATCAAAAATCATCTCCTTGCCTTGCTTTTATTGCAATCGCTTATCCTTGTCTAGCAGACGTGAGAATCCTTCTATCTTAAATCATTCCCCCGTGCTTTTCAAAGCCATTTAAAATAATCCTGTAATGACTCCATTTGTATCCACATCAATATTTTCTGCTGCTGGTTTCTTTGGAAGACCTGGCATCGTCATAATAGCTCCTGTAATCGCCACTACAAACCCTGCACCTGCAGAAACATACGCCTCACGAACATGAATTGTAAAACCAGTTGGTCTTCCAAGTTTCTTCGCATCATCGGATAAAGAATATTGATTTTTTGCCATACAAACTGGAAAATCACCCATACCAAGACTTTCTATTTTATCAATTGCTTTTGCAGCCATTGGTGAATACGTAACACCTTCTGCTCCATAAATTTCCCTTGCAATGGTTTCAATTTTTTCGCGGATTGTTAAATCATCTCCATAAAGTGGTTGAAAATGACTTTCTTTCGTCTCTAATGTTTTAATAACAGCTTTTGCAAGCTCTTCTCCACCTTCTCCGCCTTTTTCCCAAACATTTGCAAGAGCAAATTCGCAATTTCTTTCTTTGCAAAATTCCTCAACAAAAGCGATTTCTTCTTCTGTATCAGATACAAATTGATTTAATGTTACAATGACTGGAACGTTATACTTTTGCACATTTTCAATATGCTTTTCTAAATTGACAATCCCCTTTTTTAAAGCCTCTAAATTTTCTTCTCCTAATTGTTCTTTTACAACACCACCATTATATTTTAAAGCTTTAATAGTAGCCACTAATACAACGGCATCTGGATGGAAAGAAGCTTTTCGACATTTAATATCAAAAAACTTTTCGGCCCCTAAATCTGCACCAAATCCAGCTTCTGTCACAAGAATATCCGCTAATTTTAATCCCATTTTTGTGGCCTGCACACTATTACAACCATGGGCAATATTAGCAAATGGTCCACCATGAACAAATGCTGGTGTGTTCTCTAATGTCTGAATTAAATTTGGTTTTAACGCATCTTTTAAAAGAGCTGCCATAGAACCAACTGCTTTTAAATCTTTTGCAGTGACCGGCTCTCCTTGATAGTTATAAGCCACAATAATATTGCCTAAACGTCTCTTTAAATCGTCCATATCATTGGAAAGACATAAGATTGCCATAATTTCTGACGCTACTGTAATGACGAATCCATCTTGGCGAACGACTCCATCCATCTTATTTCCCATACCAATAATAATATTACGAAGAGCGCGATCGTTCATATCCACACATCGTTTCCATACAATTTGCTTTGGATCAATTTGTAATGCATTTCCTTGTTGTAAGTGATTGTCAAGCAATGCCGCTAATAAATTATTTGCGGAAGTGATGGCGTGAAAATCTCCTGTAAAATGTAAGTTTAAATCTTCCATTGGAACAACTTGTGCATAGCCACCGCCAGCTGCTCCGCCTTTGATACCAAAACAAGGTCCTAAAGATGGCTCACGAAGAGCAATTGCGGCTTTTTTCCCAAGGCGACTTAGCGCTTGTCCAAGCCCTACACTAATGGTTGTCTTTCCCTCTCCTGCTGGAGTTGGATTAATCGCTGTTACAAGAACTAATTTCCCATCTGGTTTCTCTTTTAACTTATGCATTAACTCACTGGATAATTTTGCTTTATACTTTCCATATAACTCTAAATCATCTTCTACAATGCCAAGCTTTGCTGCCACATCTTTAATTGGAAGCATATTGGCTTCCTGCGCGATTTGAATGTCTGTCTTCATTGATTTAACCCAACCTTTCTACCTTGTGCATCTTTGGCTCTTTCATAGCACTCCATAAGGCATCTTATTCTTTTTCACTCTACTATGTAAGTAAAATTTCTCCTATGTGTGCATTATAGCAGAAATTTCACTTGTTTGTCTATACACGATTCCCATTTTTACTTGCCTTCATCTTCAATGTATGTTAGTATTTATTTTGAATATCAAACTTTTATATTAAATATACTATCTGAAAATTAAAGGAGAACGGATAATTATGATCATTGAGCCAAAGGTTAAAGATTTTATCTGCACAACTGCTCACCCAACTGGATGCGCAGAAAATGTTAAAGAGCAGATTGCCTATACAAAAAGTCAAGGAAAATTAGAAGGACCTAAAAATGTATTAGTCATTGGTTGTTCTACTGGATATGGACTTTCTTCTCGTATTGCAGCAGCTTATACTTATGGAGCCTCTACATTAGGCGTTATGTTTGAAAAACCTTCGAATGGCAGAAGAACGGCTACAGCTGGTTATTATAATACAAAGGCTTTTGAACAAATAGCCACAGCCGATCACCTTTATGCAAAAACAATTAATGGCGATGCTTTCTCCCGTGAAATAAAAGAAGAAACCATTCAAACAATTAAAGAAGATCTAGGAAAAGTCGATATGATTATCTATAGTCTTGCCGCTCCTAGAAGAAAAACGGAAGATGGCACTTTATATTCTTCTGCTTTAAAAACAATCGGCGAACCATTTACAAATAAATCTTTAAACCTTCGTAATAACGAAGTCACATCTGCCTCTATTGAACCTGCAACGGAGGAAGAAATTGCATCTACCGTAAAAGTTATGGGTGGAGAAGATTGGATGGATTGGATCAAAGCACTGTATGATGCAGGTGTTATGGCGGATAAAGTGATGACTCTTGCTTATTCTTATATTGGACCCGATCTTACTTATCCTGTTTATTATGGTGGTACTATTGGAACAGCAAAACAACATCTTTATGCTTCCGCTTTCCAATTAAATGACCTTTATGCTTCGAAAGGATTAACCGCTTATGTTTCTGTTAACAAAGCTCTTGTCACTCAATCAAGTGCTGCGATTCCTATTGTTCCACTTTATATGGCACTTCTTTATAAGGTGATGAAAGAAAAAGACATTCATGAAGGATGTATCGAGCAAATCAATCGTCTCTTCCATGAAAAACTTATTGGAACTCCAATTGTTGATTCCGAAAATCGTATTCGACTTGATGATCTAGAATTAAGAGAAGATGTACAAGAAGAAATTAAAAAACGTTGGAACGAAGTTACAACGGAAAATGTAGAACAACTTGCAGATATGAAAGGATACTGGGAAGACTTCTATCATATTTTTGGATTTGGATTTTCCAATGTGGATTATACAAAAGATGTGGATCCTGTTGTATAACTATTTCCTATCATATAAAAAAAGCAAAGTGTACATCATTTGCGCATAGCGCTTTTCTATCGTATAAGATAACTTACTTTGTAAGGAATTCCCTATTAATTAAATTAAAAAAAGTCGTAAATTCTCATTGATAAATCAAGGGAATTTACGACTTTTTTGATAACATACTAAAAATGTACTAAAAATCTATTGTTCTAAATATTGTTCAAACTCTTCAAAAGTCATCATAACTTTTCTTGGTTTTGTTCCTTCCTCTGGACCAACAATTCCGGCTTCTGAAAGCTGATCCATAATTCTTGCTGCTCGATTAAATCCAATTTTAAACATTCTTTGTAACATTCCAATGGACGCTTTTTCTTTTTCAATTACAAATCGAGCTGCATCGATAAAGTATTCATCTTGTTCCGAACTAGAAGTTCCTCCCATAACGGTTGCATTATTAATCTTTTCCTCAATGGCTGCTGATGTAGATGCTCCTGCTTCTTCTCCAGCATTTTGTTTTAAAAATTCTACAACTTCTGATACTTCTTCATCCGAAATAAATGCTCCTTGCACACGAACTGGTTTTTGATAACCAGATGGATAAAAGAGCATATCTCCTTTTCCGAGTAATTTTTCCGCTCCATTCATATCGATAATCGTTCGACTATCCACACCCGAAGAAACGGAAAAAGCAATTCTAGAAGGTACATTTGCTTTAATTAAACCAGTGATGACATTTACTGATGGTCTTTGTGTTGCAATAACAAGGTGAATTCCTGCCGCACGCGCCAGCTGAGAAAGACGAACAATCGCATCTTCCACTTCTCCTGGAGCTACCATCATTAAGTCTGCAAGCTCATCGACAATAATGACAATTTGTGGAAGTTTTTGTAAATCTCCATCTTCTCTCGTGTCATCTTGTGCTAATACTTCTTCTACTTTTTTATTATATCCTTTTAAATTGCGCACACCATATTCAGCAAATTTCTTATAGCGATCGGTCATCTCCATAACCGCCCAATTTAAAGCGCTAGAAGCTTTCTTTGGATCGGTAACAACAGGAATTAACAAATGCGGAATTCCATTATAAGTACTTAATTCTACGACCTTTGGATCGATCATGATCATCTTAACATCACTTGGCTTTGCCTTATATAAAATACTCATAATTAAAGTATTGATACAAACGGATTTACCAGATCCAGTCGCACCTGCAATTAAAAGATGAGGCATTTTTGCAATATCGGTTACAACGGTTTTTCCACCAATATCCTTTCCTACTGCAAAAGCGATATCCGATGGGAATTTTTTAAATTCTTCATTCTCAATTAGATCACGGAACATAACCGTTGAATTTGTCTTATTTGGCACTTCAATCCCAACTGCTGCTTTTCCTGGAATCGGTGCTTCAATTCGAATATCCGCCGCAGCCAAATTTAACTTAATATCATCCGCTAATCCGACAATTTTACTCACTTTTACTCCCTGTTCAGGTTGAAGTTCATATCGAGTAACTGCTGGACCTTGGCTCACATCCGTAATCGTTACCCCGACTCCAAAATTCTCTAACGTCTGTTGTAATTTTAACGCCGTAGAACGTAATTCTTCTTTTGTATCGGAATTATCATTTCTTGTTCCACGATTCAAAAGATCGATTGGCGGAAATTGATATTCTTTCTTTGGCACCATAGGTGTTCCCATTGGTTCTATTTCTTCTTTTTGTAGGAAAGCACTTTCTTGTCTCTTTGTTTCCATTGGACGATTTGATACGACTCTTTCGTTAGAAGCGAATGCTCTGTTCTTTGGCTCTGATTGCACTTTTGTTGCCTTTTTCAAAACAATTTCATCCATATCTGGCATTTCCCCAAAGTCTTCTTCCTCTTTTTGATTGAGTCTTTCTGGTGATAGTTCAAGCATCGGATTTTCTTTTTTTACTGCTTTTTGACCTTTTTCAAGCCCTGTTAAAAGCAATTCTTCTTCCGTTGGTAAGGAATCAAAATCCCAGCCACCGACTGTATTTTTCGATTCGACTGGCTGTTCTTTTTTCATAGCAGTATCCATTTCTTTTTTCTCTGGCTCTTTCTTTATAAAAAAGTCTTCTTTTACTTCTTTAATATCATCATTTAAGAAATGAAAATTAGGTTCTCTTCTCTTTGGTCTTTCTTCCGATGTTCTTCCTTGCATCTTATTTAAATCGAAATTAATTCCATCGCTATGATAGGTGAGCTTTTGAATTTCAGGCTTTTTCTTTTCCTTCTTTTCTTCACTATCCTCCATTAAAAGAGGGGATTTTTGAGGCAATGTAGCGTTCTCTGGAAGCACCATCGTTTTTTTATAAAGTTCTGGATCTTTTACAAGATTTTTTCTCTCTTCTTCTAAAAATACTTTCTTAATCTGCTTTTTATTGGCTAACTTTTGTTTTCTCTGTTCCCGAATCTCATCTAAATTTTTCTTAGCAACCGCACTGTTTTCTTTTACATTAGTCGCCACAAATTCTCCACTCTCTTTTACAAAAGAGACAAAAGAACGCTCGGTAATCAATACAAAAGAAATGAGTAAAAGAGCGATAATGGCCACATAAGCACCAAAAGTACCTAAATATTGATAGAACAGACGACTAAACATCGCCCCTAAATAGCCACCTCCAATATGGTGTTTCGCGGAATATGTATAAGCATCCTCTAACTTTGCTACGTCAATTTCTACTATCATCTGCCATAGTGTAGACAAACATATAACTGCAACCGCCCCTAAAATTACTTTTTTTATAGCTAAACTGCTAAAATCATTTGAGAGTAGCAAAGCAATTGCTAAACAGACTAAAATTGGCAAAATATACTGAATTCCCCCAAATAATCCAAACATTGTATCACTGACTGCTTGTCCAATTTTTCCACACAGAGAAAAATTGCTGAGCATAAAAAATAACATGATTGCAATTGATGCTAATAAAAAAATCTCTCCATAAAATTGGCTAAAATCTTTTCTCTCTTCCCCCTGTTGTGGTGTCTGCTTTTTTGTCTGGCTTGTTGATGTTGTCGTTCTCTTTCCTTGCTTTGTTTCCGTTTTATTTGAACCACTCGGCCTTTTCTTTGTTTGAGACGACTTTGGTGTTGATTTCTTACTCGCTGCCATTCCAAATACTCCTTTCAAACATAACTCTAAAAAATGCTTACCACCTTTTTTGATTGTAATGAATTTTTTTATCCATTCTTCCATTCAAATAAATGGGCATAACAATAGCTGTTGTTTTATCAATTCCAACAGCTTATAAAAATATTGTACTATTAATATAGGAAGAAGTAAAGTTCATTTTTATTGCTTTTTTAATTATCCTTTTGTATAATTTAATAAGAAAATAAGGGCTTTATAAAAATAACGAATTTCCTTATTAAAAATGATGAAATAAAAAGAGAGGTATTGTTATGGTTAAGAAAAAAGTTGTAGTGGCACTTGGACATAGTGCTTTAGGAGTGACTCTTCCAGAACAGATGGCAGCAGTAAAAGTTGCTGCAAGCTCTATCGCTGATTTAATTGAAAATGGATGTCAAGTCGTTATTTCTCATAGTAATGGACCACAAGTAGGAATGATTCACCGTGCTATGAATGAATTCAGTAAAATTCATGGCGATTTTACAAATGCCCCTATGTCAGTTTGTTCTGCTATGAGCCAAGGATATATCGGTTATGATTTACAAAATGCTCTTCATGAAGAACTGCTTCGTCGTGGTATTTTTAAAACAGTTGTCACTGTCATTACCCAAGTTGCTGTCGATCCTTATGATGATGCTTTCTTCCAACCAACGAAAACAATCGGACGTATTCTTACAGAAGAAGAAGCGGAAATGGAAAAAAAGAAAGGAAATCATGTCGTTCCTGTGGAAGGTGGATTCCAACGTATTATCGCCTCTCCTGAACCAAAAGAAATTATTGAAATCGATGCGATCAAAAGCCTTGTAGATGCTGGGCATATTGTAATCGCTTGTGGTGGCGGTGGAATCCCTGTTCTCCGTCAAGATGTTCATTTAAAGGGAGCTAGCGCAGTTATTGAAAAGGATTTAACAAGTGCGGTGCTTGCCAACGCCTTAGACGTAGACGAGCTTATGATTTTATCTGGAATCGAACATTTAACGATTCATGAAGGAACAGAAAAAGAAGTTGTTCTTAAAAATATTTCAACAAAGACTGCCAAAGAATATGTTGAAAACGGTTTCTTTCCAAAAGAAACAACAGGAGCAAAACTAAGTGCTTCTATTTCCTTTATTGGAGATAACAAAGAACGCCGTGCGGTTATCACAGAACTTACAAAGGCATTAGAAGGCCATGAAGGAAAGACAGGAACTATCATTACAGCGGAGTAATGAAATTTGCAAAGCAAAGTTATCTTCTTTGCATACAATGAGAAAATCGCTCCGCGGTTTTCTCATGTTCGTGGGCGGCGTCAAATAGAAATGCAAGCATTTCTGCTTGACTTATGCCTTCCACGCAAGCTGCGCATCGTTCGCACGTAGTGCTTTTTTATGTTATAGGATAACTCGCTTGCGAGGAATTTCCTATAACATAAAAAAAGGAGTTACAACATACAATCAGGAAATCTTATCCTTTCTTGTATTATAGTAACTCCTTTTTTTGTTTCTTTTATGATATTTTTGTCTGTTCAATCATATCATATAGTTTTTCCATAGCGTCTTTAATTCCTCCAATGGAATCAATTAAACCTTCTTTTACCGCTTCTTTTCCATCAAGCATTGTTCCAACATCTTTTACTAATTGGGAAGTGTCAAGCATTAATTCTTCCATTCTCTCTTGACTCATGCCAGAATGGTTGGATACAAATTCCGTAATTCTATCTTGTATCTTTTCAATATTACGATAAGACTGAATCACCCCAATAAACATTCCACCAGAACGTACTGGATGAATGACCATCGTAGCACTTGGTACAATAAAAGAATAATCAGAAGAAACGGCTAAAGGAACGCCAATGGAATGTCCTCCTCCAAGAACAAGAGAAACCGTTGGCTTACTCAAGGAGGCAATCATCTCTGCAATGGCAAGACCAGCCTCCACATCTCCTCCAACCGTATTTAAAAGAACTAATACTCCATCGATTTCATCGTTATCCTCTATCATAGCAAGTTGTGGTAAAACATGCTCATATTTTGTTGTCTTTTGAGAAGAACCTGCATTTTCATGCCCTTCAATTTCCCCAATAATATTGAGTAAATGAATTTTATATTTCCTTTTATTTCCATTTAATGTCACTTGCCCGATCTCACCAATGCGCTCGAGATCTTTTGCCTCTTTTTCTTGTCGTTCTTCTACTTCTTTTTCATTCTCCATCGGTTGTATTTTATCATTCCTACGATTTAATCTCATATCAGGAATTGAAGAGTTTCTATAGCTTTGTTGTATTCTGTACATTATTATTTCCTCCAAATCGTCATTTAAAAGGATTCCGCCTCTTATCGTTATTCCATTTGTCTTTTCTTATCATGTACAGATTTTTTATTCTTATGCGAATTTCTATTAAATTCTATTTTTCCTCATTGTATCTTTTCCATTGGAATGATAAAAATAACTCCATTGATAACATATTTTTTCTTTTTATCTCCACTCAATCACCGTTTTGGATGGAAGTTGTTTTCGAATTCCATTTATCATTGTTTCGGATGGCTCAAATAAAAGTTTAACTCCTTTTCCATCTTGCTTTGTAATAACTGCATATACGTTTTTGCTACTTTGCCCTGATGTACAATCGATCACTTTAAGTGCATTTGTATCTACATCTTTTACTTTTTGATGGGTAGCAGGACCAATAATGTCTGCTTGTTTTAAGTCCAATGTTAATAATTGTTTTCTTTTTTCTTTTGACATAATTTTTGCCACATCCAAATCTGTCATTGTTAACGCATATTCATATTCTATATTCAAACGTTTAAATAAGAAATAATCAAATGCAATTGCCGCTGCCACAACTAAAATACCCACAAATGGGATAAATGGAGAGGCGATAACAATAAGAATTGTGAGGATAATTGCCCCCACTTTTTTCATCAAATCCTTGCTATCTGGTTGTTTTTTTACGATTGCTTCACAAAAAATATCACTCATTCTTCCTATACCCTTTCTGTCTTTCCTATAACTCTTTATAATCTTCTGTATTTATCGACATTTTCTTCTTTCGCAAGCCATGATTGACAAGTCTTGATATAATATCGTAAATAACAGCAAACGTTGGCACTCCAATAATCATACCAACAAATCCAAACAGTCCCCCAAATAAAAGAATGGAAAACAATACCCAAAAACTCGAAATTCCTGTGGAATCTCCAAGAATCTTTGGACCAAGAATATTTCCATCAAACTGTTGGAGAAGCAAAATAAAAATTAAAAAATAAATACATTGAATTGGACTTTCCATTAAAATAAATAATGCCGTTGGAATTGCTCCAATAAATGGTCCAAAAAATGGAATAATATTTGTCACGCCGATAATAACACTAATCAGCATAACATATGGCATTTTTAAAATTGTCATAACAATGAAACAAATAATTCCAATAATTAGAGAATCTAATAATTTACCGCTGATAAATCCACCAAACATTTTATGAATAAAACGAACTTCTTCTATCACTAATTTTGCATGTTCTTCTTTCATTGCACTATAGACAATTTTCTTTCCTTGTGCCACAAAAGTATCTTTACTATTCAATACATAAATTGCTACAATAATACCAATAATAATATTTTTAATTAAATTCACAACATTGCTAATCGATAACAAAATTCCTGTTGTAATTCCATTTAATAATTTTTGAATATTAGGCATTAAAAAGCTATTGAACCAATCGTTCATATTACTAGTCATATCACTGCTAATAATAAGGTTTTTTAACTCTGGATTATCTTCCGCAATTTGTTGTACCCAATCAATAAAGTTGCGATAGCTATCGGGAGCCATCTGAATAATACTCGTCAGACTTTCCAGCACTTGCGGAATTACCATTGCAATTAGCCCTGCAACAACTGCAATTGCCAGTACAATCGTCAAAGTAATACTAAACACTTTTCCTAAAAAAAGGACGCGCTTCTCACTCTTTAGTTTTTTCTGCAAAAACGGAATTATTTTTTTCATAAAATAGTTATAAATAGGAATGGTTAAATACGCAATCACAAGACCGTAAATAATCGGCATTAAAATTCCAATAATTGTATGAATGACTTGTTGGATCGCTTCTACTTTTTGAATAATAAAATAAAGTAAAATCCCAAATCCTATAATGACACACCCTGTAATCCCTGCATAAATATACTTCTTCAACTCCTCTTTATTCAAGACATCGACTCCTTTTTTGTAACATATTGCTGTCATATGCTGTTTTACATTCTTTACTATTGTATCATTTTCCAATTAAAGATACAACCTTGGTTTTTTTAAGTTTTCCTTTTATGAATTCTATACTATTTGTAGACTATTTTTCACTTATTTTAGAAGAAAACGGCATAGTCCTTATTGAACTATGCCGTTGTTTTCTTTAGCCTTCGTATCCGTTTGGATTATTAGACTGCCATCTCCAAGAGTCCTCGCACATTTCATCAATTCCTCGTTCTGCAACCCAGCCTAATTCTTCTCTTGCCTTCGTTGCATCTGCATAGCATTGAGCAACATCACCAGCTCTTCTTGGCTTAATTTCATATTTAATCTCATGACCACAAGCTTTTTCATATGCTTTTACAACTTGAAGGACAGAATATCCGTTTCCTGTTCCTAAGTTATAAACGTGAGTTCCATCTCGATCCTCTAATTTTTGAATTGCTTTTACATGGCCAATGGCTAAATCCACTACATGAATATAATCACGCACTCCTGTTCCATCTGGTGTATCATAATCATCGCCAAACACACCTAGACACTCTAGTTTCCCAACTGCCACTTGTGCAACATAAGGAACTAAATTGTTTGGGATTCCTTTTGGATCTTCTCCCATAAGCCCTGACTTATGAGCTCCAATTGGATTAAAGTATCGAAGAAGAATGACATTCCACTCTGGATCCGCTGTATGTAAATCTAATAAAATTTGTTCTAACATAGCTTTTGTACGTCCATATGGGTTTGTAACTTCTGCAATCGTACAAAGCGGACATTCTTCTGTAATCGGAACAAATGCTGGATCGCCATATACCGTTGCTGATGAGCTAAATACAATATTTTTCACTCCATGATTTCTCATAACATCACAAAGTACTAATGTTCCTGTAATGTTATTATGATAATATTCTAGTGGTTTCGCAACCGATTCTCCAACTGCTTTTAACCCTGCAAACTGAATAACAGAATCAATCTTTTGTTCTTCAAAAATCTTTTCAATTGCTTCTCGATCTAATAAATCTGCCTCATAAAATGTTACTTTTTTTCCAGTAATCTGCTCCACTCTTTCTAAAGCTACTTTACTAGAATTGTAGAGATTGTCAACAACTACAACTTCATATCCCGCATTTAATAATTCTACACATGTGTGGCTACCAATATATCCCGCACCGCCTGCTACTAAAATCGCCATTTGTTTGCCCTCCTATGTCTTACAAGTTTTTACTTTGTGTTCTATCTTTCTTTTCTACAAAAGAATCCGTCATATGTAACCATAGATGCTCACATATCACTTCTTTTTCTATTATAACACAAATTTTGTTTTTATACATATTTTTTGTTCATATTTTTCATTATTTTTTATAGATTTTTCTTATTCTAGTTTCATAACGATAACAATAGAGGCCTTTTCTTCTTTATCTTTCGATTTCTTCCCAAAGATTTTGAGGATAAATGCCATCATCTTTTAATTTTTGAATGGCTTTTACTACTTGCTCCTTATCTTCTTTATAAGTCACTCCATACCAACGTGCACCAGAATGTAATACTGTAGCTGTTGCTTTTCCTTTTTGAATTAATTTATCAACGACTGTTGGCAAGAAATACTCACATTTTAATGGATTAGTTTTAATATTTTTTGCTAAGAAACGTGGAAAAGTATCCTCTAATTCATGAATTAAACTTTTGGAAAATCCCCACATATTCATAGAAACCGTACTTCCCATTGGAATCGAAATCCAAGTTTCTCCATCATCTTCTGTGTACGCTACCCCTTCTTCTCTCTTCTCAATTCTTGTTCTTTCATGAATCGTAATTAACATATTGTCTTGATCGATTTCGCAAATACCTCTTGCTACATGACCATTCTCTGTCAACGTATTTTCCAACTGGTATCCTACCATACAATAACGGTAGCGTTCATCGTCTTGTTGGGTAGAAAGAAACTGATAGAGCACTTGATAAGCCTCTTGCCCATAATAATCATCTGCATTGATTACAGCAAACGGTCCATCGATAATATCTCTACAACTTAAAATTGCATGTCCTGTACCCCAAGGTTTCTTTCTTTCTTCTGGAACATGAAATCCTGCTGGAATATCTTCTAGATCTTGAAAAACATAATGTACTTTAATCTGTTTTTCTATGCGATCTCCAATGGCCTTTTTAAATTCTTTTTCATTTTCCTTCTTTATAATAAAGATCACTTCTTCAAATCCCGCTTTTATGGCATCAAAAATTGAGAAATCAATAATAATATGCCCCTGTTCATCGATTGGATCAATTTGTTTTAATCCACCATATCGACTTCCCATACCTGCTGCCATAATAATTAATACTGGTTTTTTCATTTTTATAAGCCTCCTCGCAATTTTTTATTTTATTTGATTCTTCTTTCTATAGAAGATCCCGACTGTCTAAAACAATGGTAAAAGGTCCATCGTTTAATAATTCCACTTTCATATCGGCTCCAAAAGAACCTTGCTCTACTTTTTCTACTTTTTCTTTTGCAAGTGCAATAAAAAATTCATAAAGTTCATTTGCAACTTCTGGATCCCCTGCATTGACAAAACTAGGCCTTCTGCCTTTTTTACAATCCGCATAAAGAGTAAACTGAGATACGACTAATAATTCTCCTTTTATCTCTTGTAAAGATAAATTGGTCTTTCCATTTTCATCTGCAAAAATACGAAGTCCTATGATCTTATTTACAAACTTCTTCACTTCTTCTTTCGTATCCTCTTTACTAATTCCAAGAAGCACTAACAGACCTTCTTGAATCGCTCCAATTACGTTTCCTTCCACCGTTACCGATGCTTTTTTTACTCTTTGAATAACCGCTTTCATCTGCTTCTCCTTTTATTTTTCTATTCCCTATATCCATGGGACCAAATGGATTTTAAAATTTGATCATTTCGTTTTGTACCATTTCCTACAATAACAAGACTCGTCTTTTCAAGCTGAATATATTGTTTTATGTATCTCATTACATCTTCCTTTGATACTTGTAATGTTCGTTGTAATAAATCTGTCATTGTCTCTAATTGCCCAGAAAGCAATAGACTCTTTCCATTTTGCGCCATGCGATTTTCGGTAGAATCAAGACCAATTAATAAATCCGACTTTACTCTTTCTTTGGCACAAAACAGTTCTTCTTCCGTAATGCCTTGTTGCCTTAATTCCTTTAAAAGAAGTCCAATTTCTTTTACCGCTTTTTCAACCTTTTGTCCATTCATAGCACCATAAATTTGGAATAGTCCCATATCATAATAAGAGTTACAAAAAGAATAAATAGAGTAGACAAGTCCTAAATCCTCTCGCAACTTTTGAAACAATCTAGAATCATCGCTATCGCCAAAACATTGTTCAAAAATGTCTTGCGCATATTTATCCTCACTTGTATAAGAACACCCTTGAAATCCTATTGTTAAATGTATTTGTTCCGTATCTTTATGGACCGAAGAAAAAGCTGGGTGAAATTTTGTTTGTGTTCTTATGATTTTCTTTCCAATCGGTTTTATCATCCCAAATTGTTTTTCTAATAATGCAAGCACTTTTTCTGCGCAAAAATTACCTGCCACTGAAATCACCATTCGTTCTGCTGTATAAAAATCTTCCATGAAACTTTTTACATGCTCTTTTGTAAACTGAGATACGACTTCTTTTTTTCCCGAAATTAAATATCCAATGGAGGAATCTGGCATACTAATTTCTTGCAAATGTTCAATCGCCAAATCCTCTGGCGAATCTTGATACATATCAATTTCTTCTAAGATCACTTCTAATTCTTTTTTTAAATCCTCTGAATCCAATTTGGAATTGACAAGCATATCTCCCAATAACTCAATCACTTCATCTAAATGCTCATCTAAAACCATTGCATAATAACAAGTTTCTTCTTTGGCTGTGTAAGCATTGACTCCTCCACCTATTCTTGCAAAGGCAGTTGCCAGTTCCTTTGCTGTTCTTTTATTTGTCCCTTTAAAAAGCATATGCTCCGTTACATGAGCAATTCCATTATTTTCTCTCGTTTCATAAGCAGAACCTGCTTTTACATAAATACCAATAGATGCTGAATGTACATATTCCATTGGCTCTAATACAACTCGTATTCCATTGGATAACCGATGGACTTTTACCATAGACTATTTACTCTTCCTTTCTTTTCTCTTTTTTCTTTCAATCGATCGCTTAAGCGATAGTATTTTCTTTCATCACCGATTACTTTTCAAAATGAAATCCCAACGGCAAAAGTTCTTTTAATAAATAACTTTTCATCTCTCCACTTCCTCGATACAAAAGAATTTCAAACTCATTTGGATCACAAAATTCTGCCATCACTTGCCGACACACTCCACATGGAGGGCAAAATTCCCAGTTTTCTTTTAAAACATCTTTCTTTGCTCCAACAATAGCAATTGCTTGAAACTGTCGTTCTCCATCTGAAATCGCTTTAAAAAATGCTGTTCTCTCCGCACAATTGCTTGGAGAATACGCACCATTTTCAATATTACATCCGCGATAAATGCTCCCGTCTTTTGTTAATAAAGCCGCTCCTACCATAAAATCGGAATATGGTGTATAAGCATTTTCCCTCGCTTTTATGGCTTCTTCTATCAATAACTCTTTTTGCTTTTGCTCCATAGTATCACTCCTCCATCTTTCTAACGCTGAAAAAGCCACTTCTCTTTTTAAAGAAATGACTTTTTCTCATAACAATTCCATTTTTCTACAATATTTTTATGGATTAATTTCTACATAGCCATAATTATAGCTATCAATATTAAACTCTCCTGTTGGATCCGCAACTCCTTGTAAAGCATATGTTTTATATTGAAAACCTAAACTATCTTCAATTTCCACTGCCAATTGGAATTGTTGCCCTTCAAAAAACTCTAGTTTTTGATCCACTTCACATACATATTCATTACCGCCAGTTGTATTCTCATCTTGTTCCATTGGTATTACCGCAATTTCTTCTCCATCTACATAGAGATGAGCATTAACACTTCGAATATAGTTATCTTCTACTCCTGTAATTGGATTGCTATCACTTGGATTATATACATCAAGATGAACTGTACCACTGACTTTTAATCCACTATCCGCACTATAGTTATAATCTCCGTCTAAATAAGCTCCTGTTACTTGTAGCTGTAACTGAGATTCAATATTGTAAATCCAATCTAAATATTCTTGAATCGTCTTATTATTTTCTTTAATGAGAACTCCAATGTGATAATCTTTATTATATGGTATTTTCAATTGCGCTTCATATAGATTCTCACCTTTTCTTGTAGCTGGAGCCGTTGAATACTTTCCTTCTGTCTCCTCATAAGTCACAATAAGACTTGTACTTTGTTGACTTTCTTTTGGAATCACACGAACGGTCACTTCTATTTTTCCTGTTTTTGCATTTAAGTCACCATAAATAAATTCAAAAGAAGAGATCGCCCGATTTTGTTCAATTAATGTCTTTTCAAATGTATCACTAATATTCGCAATCTGGCTCTCTAAATTACTTTGATTATTTCCAATGGTTTTATTCATCTTTTTTACGGTTCCTTGTAATTGCAAAATAGAATAAATCAAAATTCCATTCATACTCATCAATAAAAGAATAATAACACCAAACAGTAACCACCGATATTTATTTTTCTTCATGAAAAAACACCTCTTACATTTTGCAACCCAATGTTTCTTATTAATGTTAATGGCGAAGAAAGCTGTTGCAGAAAATATAGCAATCGCTCTTTCCACAACAGCTCTTTATGCTTTTTATTCTTCTACATCTTTTAAGCTTAAGTTAATTCTTCCCATCTTATCGATTTCGATTACTTTTACTTTTACTTCATCTCCGATGTTCACAACATCTTCCACTTGTGAAACTCTTTCTTTTGAAAGTTTAGAAATATGAATTAAGCCATCTTTATTCGGTGCTAACTGAACAAATGCTCCAAATTGCATAATACGAACAACTTTACCTTCATAAATCTTACCTTCTTCAATTGGTTCTACAATAGAACGAATGATCTGAATTGCACGATCAATGTTTTGTTGTTCAAGACCACAAACAGCAATTCTTCCATCATCATCGATATCGATCTTTACGCCTGTTTCATCAATAATAGCGTTGATTGTTTTTCCTTTTTGTCCAATGACTTCGCTAATCTTTTCTGGATCGATTGTAAGCTGAGAAATTTTTGGTGCATATTCTCCAACATGATCTCTTGCTTTATCAATGATAGGTGCCATAACTTCATCTAAAATATAAAGTCTTGCTTCTCTTGTTTTTGCAATTGCCTCTTCAATAATTGGTTTTGTTAACCCATGGATTTTAATATCCATCTGAATCGCTGTAATCCCTTTATGAGTACCAGCTACTTTAAAGTCCATGTCTCCAAAGAAATCTTCTAATCCTTGGATATCGGTTAATACAATATAATCATCATCACTATCGCCTGTTACAAGTCCACAAGAAATACCTGCAACTGCAGATTTAATTGGAACACCTGCTGCCATTAAAGATAAGCTAGATGCACAAACACTGGCCTGTGATGTAGAACCATTGGATTCCATTGTTTCTGATACAGTACGAATCGCATATGGGAATTCCTCTTCGGATGGAAGAACTGGAATTAAAGCACGTTCTGCTAATGCACCATGTCCAATCTCACGTCTTCCTGGTCCTCTTGATGGCTTTGTTTCTCCAACTGAGTAAGAAGGGAAATTATAATGATGCATGTATCTTTTTGATGTTTCATTTACATCAAGTCCGTCTAATCTTTGGGCCTCAGATAATGGTCCTAATGTACAAATATTTAAAATCTGTGTCTGTCCTCTTTGGAACATACCAGAACCATGTACTCTAGGTAAAACATCAACTTCTGCGTGAAGATGACGAATTTCATTGATAGCACGTCCATCTGGTCTCTTTTTATCTTTTAAGATCATTTTACGAACGGTTTTCTTTTGATATTGGTAAAGAGCTTCTCCAACAAGAGGTAACCACTCTTCATTTTCCGCAAACGCTTCTTCTAAACGTTCGCGAATCACACGGATATTTTCATCTCTCTTTTGTTTTTCATCTGTAAAGACAGCCTCTTCCATTTCTGCTGGAGGTACCATCTCTTTTATCGCTTCAAATAACTCTTCTGGCACTGCACAGCTTGTGTACTCATGTTTTTCTTTTCCACATTCTGCTACGATCGTATCGATAAATGCGATCACTTCTTGGTTCACTTCATGAGCTTTAAAAATTGCCTGTAGCATAACATCTTCTGGAACTTCATTAGCACCTGCTTCAATCATAATGACTTTTTCTCTTGTAGAAGCAACTGTAAGTGCTAAATCAGAAACTGCTCTTTGTTCGGATGTTGGGTTAATAACAAACTCTCCATCGATTAAACCAACTTGTGTTGCTGCTGTTGGACCATCAAATGGAATGTCTGAAATTGCTGTAGCAATGGCAGAACCAAGCATTGCTGTAATTTCTGGTGCACATTCTGGATCCACAGACATAACAAGGTTGTTTAATGTAACATCATTTCTATAATCCTTTGGAAATAATGGTCTCATTGGACGGTCAATCACACGAGAAGTTAAAATGGCATGCTCAGATGCCTTTCCTTCTCTTTTATTAAATCCTCCTGGGATTTTACCAACTGCATATAATTTTTCTTCATATTCTACGCTTAATGGGAAGAAATCGATACCTTCTCTTGGTTTTTCAGAAGCAGTTGCTGTTGATAGTACAACCGTCTCCCCATAATGCATAAGTGCTGCACCATTTGCTTGCGCTGCAACTCTTCCAACTTCTACAAGCAATGGTCTTCCAGCAAGTTCCATTCTAAACTGTTTTGTCATAAATTTTTTCTCCTTATTCCTTTACAATCGTTCGGTCATCCGCCGAAACAACTGAAAAATCCATCCAATTCTTATTTCGATGCACTTTTCAGAAGTCTCGGTATACGGTTGACCGTAATGGTGAAAACACCTATTTTAATTAACTAAAATATTATACCATCTTTATATTATTTTTACCATAGGAAATCTTTCTTTTCTTAAATATAATAAAGTATTTCCTATGAAATAACAAAGTGTGCGCCCAACACTCTTCGCAACTTTCGGTCACTCCTAGCAACGTACACTTTGCCGCGCGCGAGCAATTTGCGAAGCAAAATTATCGTCTTTGCGAGGAATTTCCTATAACATAAAAAAAGCACCGCTTGATAGCGGTGCCTAATAAATAATCTCTGATTATTTTCTTAAACCTAATTTTTCGATTAATGTACGGTATCTTTCGATATCTACTTTCTTTAAGTAAGCAAGCATGTTACGTCTCTGACCAACCATCTTTAAAAGACCTCTTCTTGAATGATGATCTTTTTGATGTGTTTTGAAGTGTCCTTGAAGATCGTTAATTCTTTCTGTTAATAAAGCGATCTGAACTTCTGGTGAACCAGTGTCATTTGCTGTACGTCCATAAGTTTCGATAATTTCTTGTTTTCTTTCTTTTGAAATCATTTTCAAATTCCTCCGTTTTTTCTTATTTCATTTTTAGACATAACGCCTATCACTGAGAGAAGGTTGGAGTCTTCCAGACTCTAAGTGACGGCTTTTATACCTTGATTAGTCTAACACATTTATTTTTAAAAGTAAAGGATTTTTACAAAGAAAATGGCTTTATTTGATTTTCTTTTTTTGATACATACGCTTTCCCAAAAGCACCATCTTTATGCATCTGTTCTGCTAATTCCTCAACACTATTAAATTTCATTTCAGGGCGAACAAATTCCATCAATTGAACCGATACTTGTTTTCCATAGAGATCTTCATGAAAATCAAAAATGAAAGTTTCAGCACCAGTACAAACCGTATCATCGACCGTTGGTTTTACTCCAATATTACAAATTCCATAATATTGTTTTTCATCTCCCTTTATGCGAACTCCAGCTACATAAACACCATTTGGCGGGAGATATTTCTTGTCCGATGGAACGATATTAGCCGTCGGCATACCAATTATCCTTCCTAGCTGTTTTCCATGGACAACTTCACCTACAATCGTATAAGGATAGCCAAGCATTTGGTTTGCAAGTGCCAAATCCCCTTCTTTCATAGCCTCCCGTATTCTTGAACTACTAATATCAATTCCTTTATATTGAAGTTTTGGAATCACCTTTAATTCATATCCATAAAGTGTAGAAAGTTCAGAAAGAAGAGCTACATTTCCTGCTCTTTGATATCCAAACCCAAAATCTTCACCAACAGCAATGGCTTTTACATCCAATCGATCAACTAAAATTTCTTTTACAAAAGCTTCTGGAGAAAGGGTGCGAATCTCTTTAAATGGATAAGCAATCATAAGATCCATTCCCATTTCTTCTAACAAAAATTGTCTCTCCTCTTTTGTATAAATGACATTTTCTTTCTCTCCATTGATCAAAAGTTTTGGAGGCATATCAAAAGTGAAAACCACACTCGTTCTTCCTTGTTTCTTCCACTCTTTTAATTCATGAAATAAAAGCTGATGTCCTCTATGAAGCCCTTCAAATTTTCCAAGAGCAACTGCTGTATTTTTAAACTGAAAATTTGTTTGTTTGCTTATGTATTTCATGTTATGCTCCTATGATAAAAACATTTTTTGTGGATAAAATTTTTTCTTTTGTTCTTGATATTGATAAATGCCAATAAAAACCCCTTTGCTATCGTAAACACGAAGAGGAGCTTCTTTTGCATTTTCTTGATCAGCCCCTAATAGATCCTGCTTTTCAAACGGATTGCCATTATGAACAAGTTTATCCGTTTTTTCTGTTGTATGAACGAGCGGATAATCAGCAAATACTTCTTCAATTCCAATTACCGTTTCTTCCAACACGCCTTCTTTTACTTTTTTTTCAATTTGTTCTAATGTCATGCTTTCTTCTATCGGAAACTGTCCAACTCTTGTCCGAACTAAAGAATCCATACAAGCTCCACAACCTAATTTTTCTCCAATATCTCTACAAATGCTTCGAATATAAGTGCCCTTACTACAAGACACTTTCATGCGAACAAAAGGCAACTTCATCTCTAATATTTGGATTTCATAAATCGTGATCGGTCTTCCCTTTCGTTCGATGACTTTTCCTTCTCTTGCTAATTCATAGAGTTTACGACCGTTGACCTTTAGAGCCGAATACATAGGCGGAATTTGTTCCATATCACCAACAAAACTTGTAATTACAGCTTCTACTTCATCTTCGGTACAATTCACTTCGGATTCACTCAGTACAGTGCCTGTCATATCTTCTGTGTCAGTTGTAATGCCCAGTCGCATTACAACTTCATACGTTTTATTGTGATCCGTTAACATATCACAAAGTTTTGTTCCTTTTCCAAGACAAACAGGCAATACTCCTACGGCATCCGGATCAAGAGTCCCTGTATGTCCAATCTTTTTTTGTTTTAAAATACCGCGCAGCTTTGCAACGACATCGTGAGAGGTGAAACCTTTTTCTTTGTAAACATTAATAATTCCATCAATCACTGTTCTTCCTCCGCCTCTAGCTGACTCATAATATGCTCCATTAAATTATTTACAACATCATGAACCGTTCCAGCCATCGTACAACCAGAAGCTTTCACATGACCGCCACCGCCATAAAGCTTTGCAATACTGCTCACATTGACATTGTGATTGGAACGCATACTCACTTTATATTGTTGAAACTCTGTTTCATAAAGAAAGATCGCCACTTCAACACCTTTTGTCACACGAAGTTGATCAATAATTCCGTCTAAGTCACTCGGATTGCATCCATAAAACTGCATTACATCTTTGCTAATAGCAGAATAGATAACTTTTCCATCGAGAAGGCGTGTACTTTCCATTAACGCTCTACCTAACAGCTGATTTTGCAAATAGGTTTTTGCATAAAAAGTTTCATCAATAATATAAGAACTATCAACGCCCTTTTCTAGAAGTTCTCCTGCTCTTATCATCGTCTCTTTTGTTGTATTGCTATGCTTAAACACACCTGTATCATGAACAATACCTAAATAAAGAGATTCTGCTGTCTCTTTACTTACTTTCTCTCCTTCCATAAGTCCAAAGAGAAGTTCACAAGTGGAACTTCCCTTTGGGTTAATATGGCTTATTTGCCCAAATCCATCATTACTAATATGATGATCAATGCACATCGTCTGTTTTGCATTTTTATATAAATTGCCAAACACACCAAGACGTTCTACATCACCACAGTCACAACAAACAAAGAGATCATACTTCTCATCAGAAGTTTCATGACATACTTTACCTGAGCCACTTAAAAATAGAAAACTATCGCGAATCGGTTCTAAATAAACTTGAACCTTTTTTTCTTTATAATTATCGCGAATGTATTGCGCAAGAGCCAACGTAGAGCCCGTACAATCACCATCTGGTCGAACATGACCACTGATTGCGATTGTATTCGCTTGTTCAATGGCTTCTTTAAATTCTTTCTTCGTCATCATGCTGGTTCACCTCATCGATCATCTTAGACATATTAACGCCATATTCGATGGATTGATCCATAATGAATCGAATTTGTGGAGTATTTCTTAAATTCACAGTACGAGCCAATTCTTTACGGATAAACCCTTCTGCACTTTTTAATCCTGCTAATGTATCAAGGCGAGCTTCCTCGTCTCCATATACACTAATATATGCTTTACAGCTTTTTAAATCTGGTGCCACTTCAACGGCAACAACAGATGTAAGCGGATGAATTCTTGGATCTTTAATCTCACGACTAATAATACGGCTTAATTCTTTCATCACTTCCCCATTAATACGGGTATTTTTAATACTATTCTTTCTCATCGTTATTCCTCCTAATTTCTTAAGGATTTTAGAAAAGGCAGGCAATCACGCCTGCCTCTATACCATTATACTAATGCATAAACAGTTTTGTGTAAAGTCCTATCTAGGTACTTCTACCATTTCATATGCTTCAATAATATCTTCTTCTTTTGCATCATTAAATTTCTCGAATACGAGACCACATTCATATCCAGCTTTTACTTCTTTTACATCATCTTTAAAACGTTTTAAAGAAGCTAAATCGCCTTCAAAAATCAATTCGCCTTCACGAGTAATACGAACACGGCAACCGCGTTTAATCACACCATCGAGAACATAAGAACCTGCAATTGTTCCAATACCAGATGCTTTAAATGTCTGACGAACTTCTGCATGACCAATTACTTTTTCTTCATAAATTGGTTCTAACATACCTTTCATCGCATTTTCAATATCTTCAATAGCATTGTAAATAACACGATATAATCTTAAATCCACTTTTTCGCGATCTGCGATTTCTTTTGCCATATTGTCTGGTCTTACATTGAAACCGATAATAATCGCATTGGATGCAGATGCTAAAATAACATCGGACTCATTGATCGCACCAACACCACCATGAATTACTTTTACAACAACTTCCTCATTGGATAATTTTGTTAAACTTTGTTTTACGGCTTCTACAGAACCTTGTACGTCCGCTTTTACAACTAAGTTTAATTCTTTTACATTACCAGCTTGAATTTGGCTAAATAAATCATCAAGAGATAATCTTGCTTTTGTATCAGCGAGCATTTTTTCGCGGTTATATGCAATAAACTCTTCTGCCATGCTTCTTGCAATCTTTTCATTATCGGTTTCAATCATAATTTCACCAGCATTTGGTACATCGTTAAGACCGATAATTTCTACTGGAGTAGATGGACCAGCTTCTTTTACACGGCGACCTCTATCATCTGTCATAGCACGCACTTTACCATGAGCGCTTCCAACAACGATAGAATCTCCTACTCTTAACGTACCTTTTTGTACTAAAACAGTGGCAACGGATCCACGTCCTTTGTCAAGCTGTGCTTCAATTACGATACCACGAGCATTTCTCTTAGGATTTGCTTTTAATTCTAATACTTCTGATGTTAAAAGAATCATTTCAAGAAGTTCATCAATTCCCTGTCCTGTATGAGCAGATACTGGAACAAAGATTGTGCTTCCACCCCAATCTTCTGGAATTAATTCATATTCTGCCAATTCCTGTTTTACACGATCTACATTGGCACTTTCTTTATCCACTTTATTAACCGCTACAATGATTTCAATTCCTGCTGCTCTTGCATGGTTAATCGCTTCCACTGTTTGAGGCATAACACCATCGTCTGCTGCTACTACTAAAATAGCGATATCTGTTGCTTGTGCACCACGCATACGCATAGAAGTGAACGCTTCATGCCCTGGTGTATCAAGGAATGTAATTCTTTTATCATTGTATGTGACAACAGATGCACCGATGTGCTGTGTAATACCACCAGCTTCTCCTCTTGTTACATTAGTAGAACGAATTGCATCGAGAAGAGAAGTCTTACCATGGTCAACGTGTCCCATAACACAGATAACAGGTGGACGTTCTACCATTAAGCTTTCATCTTCTTCATCCTCGCGAAGTAATTCTTCAATTACGTCCACTTTTTCTTCTAATTCAGCGATGTAGTTATATTCTAATGCAATTTCAGCGGCTTGCTCAAACTCAATTTCATGGTTTGGAGTTGCCATAATTCCTTGCATAAATAATTTCTTAACGATTTGAGCAGCAGGTGTTTTAATTATATCTGCTAATTCTTTAATTGTCATTGCTTCTGGAAGGATAATGTTTTTAATCGTTGGTTCTTCCTTCTTTGGAGGTTGTTGTTTTGGAGCATTATTGCTTTTGTTATTCTTATTGTTTTTATTATTTCTATTATTGTTATTATTATTCTTGTTATGGGAACGATTATCTTTTTGTCCATTTTTATTATCGCGATTTCCGTTATTTCCTGGACGATTGTCTTTTTGTCCCCCACGATTATTTTCTTTGTTTCCACCGTTATTAGAACGATTTTGTCCATTTTTGTTATCACGGTTTCCTTTATTTTCTTTTTTGGAACTATCGTCCTTTGCAAAATGGTTTTTAATTAACTTAACATGTTCCTCATCTAAATTGCTAGCAGCTGTCTTTCCTTCCACTCCATTTGCCTCTAATACTTCCATAATTTCTTTATTATTTTTTCCTAATTCTTTTGCTATTTCACGCACTCTAATTTTTGACATCCACACTACCTCCATTTTCTATACTGTCAAGTTGTTTCATTATTGACTTAGCAAAGCCTTCATCTAGTAGTACAAGTGATGCCCTTTGCTCTTTTCCCATGGCATGCCCAAGTTCACTTTTGGTGCCAAAGAAATAAAGCGGTACTTCATAAAACGTACACATATTGGTAAACATCTTCTTTGTATTGGCTGACGAATCTTCTGCAACAAGCACTAAAAATCCTCTTCCAGATTTCACCGTCTTCTCAACAGAGAATTCACCGCTTTGCACCTTTAAAGCCTTTGTTGCTAACCCTAATAATGAATAAATTTTTTTCTTATTCAAGGTTTTCTAACTCCTTTGTCAATTTCTCATAAATCTCTTTCGGTATTTGTACCTTTAAAGAGCGTTCAAGACCTTTATTTTTTTCTGCTTTTTTAAAACAGTCAATTGATTTGCAGATATAGGCTCCTCTTCCATTCTGCTTGCCAGTTGCATCCACTACAATTTCTCCTTCTGGAGTTTTAATGACACGAATGAGTTCTTTTTTATTTTTCATTTCGTTGCAACCAACACATTGTCTTAATGGTAACTTCTTAGCCAAACTATCACCTCATCTCTTACTGTTTTTATTCCATATCTTCGCCATCAAACTCTTCAAATTCTTCATAATTTTCGTAGTTTGTTGTTTCTTCTACTGGCTCTTCGCTTACAGTTTCTACCTCTTTCGGCATCTCTTCTCCAAGCTCTTTTGCTTGAGATTCACTCTTAATATCGATTTTATATCCGGTAAGTCTTGCAGCAAGTCTTGCATTTTGTCCTTCTTTACCAATTGCTAAAGATAATTGATAATCTGGCACAACAACTCTTGCACTTTTTTCTTCTTCATTAACAACAACAGAAACTACCTTTGATGGGCTTAACGCATTTTCAATTAAAACTGCTGGATCTTCATCCCAGTTAATAATATCGATTTTTTCACCTTTTAAATCATTGACAATGGCATTCACTCTGGCACCATTTAAACCAACACATGCTCCAACTGGATCCACGTTTTCATCATTAGACCATACAGCAATTTTTGTTCTAGAACCAGCTTCTCTTGCAATGCTTTTAATTTCCACTGTTCCATCTTGAACTTCTGCTACTTCTTTTTCAAAAAGGCGTTTTACTAATTCTGGATGTGTTCTTGAAACTAAAATTTTTGGTCCTTTATTTGTTTCTTTTACTTCAATAATATAAAGTTTAATTCTATCTGTTGGCTTAAACACTTCTCCTGGAACTTGTTCATTTTCTGTTAAAAGTGCATCCGTTTTATCATCTAAACTAATGCTAATATTATTACCAACATATCGTTGAACAACACCTGTTACGATGTCTTTTTCTTTACAATAGAAATGATTAAATACAACTTTTCTTTCTTCTTCTTTAATCTTTTGAACAATAACACTTCTTGCATGTTGTGCTGCAATACGTCCAAAATCTTTTGGTGTAATTTCCACATTTACAACATCGCCTAACTGGTACTGTCCATTGATCATTCTTGCTTTTTCTAAGCTAATTTCAACAACAGGATCTTCTACATGATCCACAACTGTTTTTTCAGCAAATACAGAAATTTCAGCTGTTTCTCTATCCATACTCACTTTTACATTGTCGGCTTTTCCGAAATCTCTTTTACAGGCTGCAACGAGAGAATTTTCGATCGCTTCCATAATCACTTCTTGGCTAATTCCTTTTTCTTTCTCAAGCTGTTTTAAAGCTTCTACAATTTCATTCATTTTCTTCTTTTCCTCCTAAACGTTAAAAATCTAATGCTAAACGAATTAACGCAATATCACTTCTCGTAATCTCCATATTAGCGCCATCTTCTAATGTAATTGTAATAGAATCGTTATTATAAGAAACTAAAGTACCTTCCCATTCTTTTTGTTTCTCAATTGGACGATATAATTTGATTTCTACATCACGTCCGATGCTTCTTTCAAAATCTTTATCCTTCTTTAAAGGTCTTCCAAGACCTGGTGAACTAACTTCTAATATATAAGCTTCTTGAATAAAGTCATCTTCATCTAACTTCGCTTCTAATGCACGGCTAATTAAAACGCAATCATCAATGTTGATTCCACCTTCTTTATCCGCATACACACGTAGATACCAGTTAGCGCCTTCCTTTACATATTCTACATCTACAAGTTCAAAATGATTTTCATCAATAATTGGTTGTACTAATTGTTCTGTACGAAGTTCAATATCGGTTCTTTTTGCCAAAATAATCCCTTCTTTCTCTTTTTATTTTATTATTTAACTGTAACAATTGCTTCACAGTAATTGGAAATTTTTTCCTGAACAAAGAAGAAGAGTGGACGAACGTCCACTCCTTTCTGCTTTGTCTTATCTAATCGTATTTCATTATAGCACCATTATATAGAATATGCAAGTGGAAATGTTGGTTGGGTTCAAGAATAACCATAAATCTCCAAATTTATTTATAATTTCGACTAATAAATGGAACTTCTTCCACATTCTCATAAAGGTTGAACACTAGGGCTAAAGAAAAGAAATACCCAGATAAAAGATTTGCTATATCCAATAACAAATTCGGAACTTCATTTCCGTATTCGATATAACGATAAATCAGTCTTACCAATTTCTTAGCTTCTACCCGCAACCCATGCGCCTCACAAGCAAGTTCACCACCAATTGGAAGTACAAACTTCTTACATCTATCTTTCGCTTGATTTTGTAATCGATCGATCTTCTTTTTTAATTGCTCACATTCCTCTGTTGTTACGGTTAACTGTGTGCGCAGAGTTGGATTTAAATGATAAATTATTTCACAGATCCAGCATAATTCTTCACATATTTCTATGTTGATATCAGGATTTATCTCAGCGCATTTTGCTACTTTTGCTCGAAGCAACCCTGTATGACTGGCTAATTCATCTGTCAAAAGTTCAAAATCACATTTTAAATCATCCTTTGTATCGCATAAAAAAGGATATGCTTCATAAGGACTTCTATATAATTGCTTCATCTTATCGCTCCATTCTTTTCTAAAACATTCCATTTTTTTAAGGAAGTCTTCATATAGTTTCCAATGTCCATTTCATACACTTCATTTAATATAGATAGTGAAAATTCCTTTACCGATGTATTCATGACACTTTTTCCATCTTCTATAAGAAGAATTTTATCTGAAAAATTAAGCGCTAAATTGATATCATGTAACACACTAACTACACATCTTTGTCCCTTTTTCACCCATTCATTCAAATACTCCATCAATTCTATCTGATATTTTAAATCCAAATGATTGGTAGGCTCATCCAATAAAATAATATTTGGCGACTGAGCAAACACTCTGGCAAGCATTACCCTTTGAAGCTGTCCACCTGATAATTCTGTAATCAATCGATCTTTCAATTCCCATGCTTTCGTTTGTCTTAGACTTTCCTCTACAATTTTTTTATCCTCTGCATTCTTTGTGCCAAAAATTCCTTTCTGATAAGCATATCTTCCCATCATAACGGTTTCATAAACAGAATAAGGGAAATAAAGGGAATTCATTTGGCTCATTAGCGATATTGTTTTTGCAACTTTAATTCTTTGTGCCTTTTGAACTGAAAAATCACAAGCAATTACTTCTCCTGTAAATGGAATCATATTAGCGATTGCTCTTAAAAGGGTTGTTTTTCCACATCCATTTGGACCAAGAATACAAAGTTTTTCGTTTGGAAACACCTCAAAGGAAATTCCATGTAAAATTTCTGTATTCCGATACCCGCAGCTAATTCCTTTTACTGATAAAATCGGATTTCTTTCTATCATAGCTACCCCTTTCTTCGTGATAAGAAATAAATATAAAGAAAAAACGGCGTCCCAAGCAGTGCTGTAATAGAACCAACTGGAATTTCACTCGGAGAAGCAATTGTACGCCCTGCAAGATCACAGACTACCATAAACGCACCACCAAATAATGCACTCATAGGAAGCACCCATTTATGAGATGAGCCAAAAAATCTCCTGACAACATGAGGTGCGATCAAATCAACAAAACCAATAATACCCACAAAAGATACGGCTGTTCCAGTTAGAAACGATGTTATAAGAATAAGAAGATTTTTTTCCTTTTTTAAATCCACACCCATTATCAATGCTTGCTCTTCTCCAAAAGTCATAATATCAAGCTCTTTGCTATGCTTTTGAAAAATAACAAGGCAAATAACTGTCACAACTGCCAGTATCCCAATAGAATTCCATTCCTTCCCCGAAAAGGTTCCAAGCTGCCAAAGTAAAATTTTATTTGTATATTCTGAATAGGCTGTTGCGAGCATGTTCATAATGGCATTTAAAAATAAAGATATTACCATTCCAGATAAAATAATTGTGTTGTTCGATTGCAATCGATCCATACGAGCTGCAAATCCAACCGCGATCATGACAGCCCCAAGCCCAAATACGGTTCCAACTACTGGAAGAAATAAAGCTCCAAACCAACTAGAAGTAATCCCAGTAATCATCACAATTGTGGCCCCAAGACCAGCTCCTGAAGAAACACCTAGTCCATAAGAAGATGCTAAGGGATTTTTCAAAACAGACTGCATAACAGTGCCACTGACTGACAATGCCGCTCCTGTAAGAAACGCCATCAAAACTCTTGGAAGTCTTATTCCTGTTACTACCCCATAATAAATATGGTCTATTCCTTCTGGTAATTTTGTACTAAAAAGGAAACTCTTTAAAATTTGGATGATGTTCATAGGAGAGATAAAGACACTTCCGATTCCAATTCCAATGATAATCGTCACACAAGCAAGCACCAATAAAAAAACTGCCTTTACTGAATTTTTTATAATAGCTTTTTCATTTTTATTATTTTTCATAAACATCTGGATAAATAGCAACTGCTATTTCTTTTAATGCTTTTACAATATTTTCATTTGGTAAGGAGGATGACTGGTTATCAATATAATAAACCTGTTTATTTAAGATTGCATTTACTCCATCCCACCCTTTTCTTGAGAGAATTTCATTTACAGAATCTTCAATATAGTTTACATTTGTCAAAATGACATCTGGATTTTTTGAAACAACACTCTCTGTTTCCACGGAAAGCCATCCATCTTGATCGGCAAGCACATTTTCTGCCCCTACTAATTCAATCATTTCATTTAAAAATGTGTTCTTTCCAAAACTATAAGCATTTGGTGCTGCTGCAATTTCAAAATATACTTTTTTCTTATCCGTGATCGCTTTTCCGATTTCAGCAATCTTATCAATTTCTTCTGTCATATTAGCAATAATTTGTTCGCCTTCTTCTGTCTTTCCTACACAAGTAGCAATAAACGTAATATCATCCTTTACTCCTTGAATACTATCAGAACTTGGAATACTGATAACACAGATTCCCATGTTCTTCAAATCCCCATATAGGTCTGTACCACCAACAGATGTCATACCAGAGATAAATATTACATCTGGCTTTAATGCTGCTAACTGTTCTGTATCAGGTGCCATCATATCAAAGGCTGGTAAATCTTTTGATAGCCCTTCATATCCATAGGCTTTTGTCTGTGTATCAATTCCTATAATCTTATCTGTGCACCCAAGATCCATGAGTGTTTCTGTAATAGAAGGTGCTAATACCACAATCTTTTCTACATTTTCTGGAATAGAAATCTCTTCACCACTGCGATCTTTCGTCGGTTTTTGAGCACTAGTTGTTTCCGTAGACGTACTTGTGCCTGCTGTAGAATTAGTTTTTCCATTTCCACACGCAACTAACGAATACATCATAACCAATGCCAGTAGTAATGCTATAATTTTTTTCATTTTCTTCATCTTATTTTCCTCTCTTTTGTTATAGAGCTATGGATTTGACACTTGACCGCGCACGTAACGCTTTTTTATCTTATACACTAGCTCGCTTTGTGCAGAATTTCCTAATAAGATAAAAAAAAGCACTCTCCACATAGGAAGAGTGCGCGCATATTCATATTAAAAACAGCATGTTCTTACAAAAATGCCCTTTTAACAAATAGATAGCACATAATCCATCTCTCGTAGATTTTGCACATGATAAACGTGGCGATCTGACTTATGTATAGCGCAACGCCATACAATTACAGTAGCGGGACTGTGCAGGATTCTCACCTGTCTTCTCCACATAATGTTTATCAACTACAATATTTTTTTGACTAAATTCAAGCTATCATTCTACTTTGTTTTCGCAGATTTGTCAAGAAAGAAACTTCCAACCATCTAATTTTGATAGTCATAGAACTATTTTGATTCCTAACATTTTCTCTTTATCAATCCTATCTTTTTACATCATGCACGTAAAAACTTATGATTGCTCTAGTATTTTTTCAATACTGGAGTTTAAAAATTCTTTCGTAATGCGCCCCATATAATCATAATATAATGTTCCATCCCGATTGATAAAGAGTGTTCTTGGAATGGAAGAAATATAATACGTGTAAGTAGCATCTAAATCTAAATCGTAAACAATATCCATGTCATACCCTGATTCTTTTATGAATTTATCCGCTTTTTCTACCGTCTCTCTCATTCCATCTGTTAAATTTACCATAAGAAATTCCACTTCATCCCCATATTGTTCGATTGCCTCTTGAAAATATGGCATTTCTTCTTTACAAGGGTCACACCAACTAGCCCAAAAATTCACAACAACTGGTTTTTTCCCTTGGAAATGGGATAACTTAATTTCTTCTCCATCTTTTCCATAGACGGTAAAATCCATTGCCAATTCTTCTTCGGTAGTTGTGCTAGTTTCCTGTTCTTCTTGTTCTTCTTGCAACTTCTGCTGGTCTTGTTCTTCTACTTGCTTTGATAATTTTTGATATAAAATATTTCCACCAACTAAAAGTGTCGCAAATAATACGATAATTACAATTAATATAATACTATTTTTTTTCTTCATATTACCTCCTTTATCACTGGGTCTACTGAGCCTTTATATAACCTAAAATGTCAATAGAGATAAGAAAACATTCAAATATCCAGTTGCCATACAGATTCCAATTACAATAAGTAAAGCACCTGAAATTCCTTTAATAATAGAATAATGAGCTTTTATAAATTGAAATACCCCTGCCAATAAATGAATAAGAAGGGCCGATAATATAAAAGGAATCCCAAGACCGAGGCTGTAAACAACCAACATAAGAACGCCTTCTACAATTTTAGTTGAATTGGATGCGATCATAAGCGCAGAACCTAAAAAAGGACCTACACAAGGAGTCCATCCAATTCCAAAAATACTTCCAAAAATAAAACTTCCCACTATTCCCATATTTTTTGTATCTTTATTCCAGCTGATTTTATATGTATTGTTTAAAACTTTAATTGGGTACAATCCTAAAAGATTAATACCAAATACAATCATAACAATCCCACAAATAAGATTGATGATTTTCATATGCTGTTGAAAAAATACTCCAACCGTACTAGCTGCTGCTCCCATCAATGAAAAGATAATGGTAAAGCCAAGCACAAAAGCGATTGCATTACGAAACGCCCGAAATTTTTGATTTCCTTCGGATCCTGCAAAGTAGGATATATAAATCGGCAACATCGGTAAAATACACGGAGAAATGAATGTAATAATTCCCTCCAAAAATAACAATAAATATCTCATATACTCTCCTAACGTTCCTTATTTTCCTATAAGACGCTCCATATGTCTCCACCTATTCTCGCCTATTATATCCTATCTTTTTATGGAAAGCAATCGCTTACTACTTCAAATCTATTATTTTAATATTTTTGTAAGAAATAAAACGATTTCTTTTAAAAAATGAAAAACGACTATTTATTCTTGTAAATGATTGGAAAGATTTGTATAATGATAAAAAAGGAAAGGGGTTATGTAAATGGAACGTAAAGAATCACATATGCTTTGGAACAACTTAATGGAACATATGATAGAGGATCATTGCCCTGTCTGTTCTCTCATGAAAGATCGAACACATAGTGCTATGGACAATTTCCTTTATGAATGTGCAAACTTACCCGATATTCGTTTGAAAATCAAAAAGGAAGGCGGATTTTGTGAGCGCCATAGCAAAGAATTGCTCTTATTAGGCGATCCACTAGCCCATGCCATTATCTATCAAGATCTCTTTGATGAAGCATTAAAAAATTTAGATTCTTCCAAAATAAAAATTGGCTTTTTTAATAAAAAGGAAGAAAACCAATGTTTCTTTTGCACCCGAGAAAAAAAAGGCGAGGAACATTATACAAAAGCTATGACAGAAGCTGTCTCCGATCAAGCATTTTTAGAAAAATATAAAGAAAGTGGTATGCTTTGCCTTCCTCACCTCAAAATGGTATTATCGATCAAAACACGAAATCCTGAAAAAGTACAACAGCTGAAAGAATCCACACTAAAAAAATACAATTCCATGTTAGAAAGTCTTAAAGAGATTATGAGAAAACATGACTTTCACTTTAAAAATGAACCGTTAACAGAGAAGGAAAAAGAGGATTGGAAAAAAGCGGTTAGCATATTCCATGGCCTTGAAAAAGACGCTACCACATAAATTATTGCAATAATTTTAAAAAAACAAAAAATATTTCTTGACGACAACAAAAACTTTTGCTATAATAATTTTTGTCGTTAAGACATGGCCTGTTGGTCAAGAGGTTAAGACGTCGCCCTCTCACGGCGAAAACACGGGTTCGATTCCCGTACAGGCTGTTATTAAGCACTAGAGAATTTCTCTAGTGCTTTTTTTATTCTAAATGATCTCTATCGATATGCTTTTTTTACTGCCTTTGCAAGGACTTTTGGATCTTTATAATACGGGGTCACTGGACAGATTTTTTTATTCTTCACTCCCATCAATTGATACACTGCCATTCTGGCTGCCCGAACGGAATATTCCTCTGTAAATACCATATCCTCTGGAATCTCGACAAACTGAGAAATCATTGCAAAATTAGTAGACCCTTTTGGTACAACCTTTGGTCGATCAGATATAGCTCTTGGTTGGAATTGTGCATCGATATATGGCATCATACATGGAATCACATTCACAACAGAATCTAAAATTTCTTCCTGCTCTGCTTCCATATGAAGATGGTGGATCAGTTCAATGAATAACTCTTCACCCGTGCATTCTCGCATCGGTTTCTTTACATAATTTCCGATCCGAGCGGTATAAAGGCCATATCCCCAGAAAATTGTCGTATCCATTGGCTGATTTTTAAAATGTGGCTGAGCAGCTACTACAATGCTCATTAACCAATTAGAGTCTTTCAATGTCATCAGTGCTCCACTACCTGGAATGTTACCACTAAATTTTTCAATCATTTTGAGGAACTTATTTCCTTTCATCGTTACCGTAAAACTTTCCCAATTGGTCTCATCTGGATGATTAAAAAATGGCTCTGGGTTTCCAAGTCCTTGTTTTTTCTTGGCTACTTTTGCCCAAAGGTTTCCTGAAATTGGGTTTTCTGGACAATACTTTGGTGCCGTATTCCGATCTCCTAGTGTTGCACAATCGGTCATGCAACCATTTGTCATAATACAAAGATCTTTCTCCTGTAACGAAATAACCTCTTCTTTCCCATTTTTATCTAAATGAATGGCTGTGGCTGTAATTTTTTCTCCATCTTTAAAATCAATATCGGTAACCGTTGCTTGGATACTAAAATCCACATCATGCTCTGATAAATAGACTTTTAACGGAAGAATTACCGATTCATATTGATTATATGGCGTTCTTGTTACCCCTTCTAATGTTTCAATCCTTGAAAATTCAAAAATCATACGATTCATATATCGTCTTAATTCAAATAAACTTGACCATTTCTGAAAAGCAAAGGTAGTCTGCCACATATACCAAAAATTGGTTTCAAAAAAGTGGGGCGTATCTTTAAACCATTCTTCAATCGTCATTCCATCCAAATCTTCTTCCCGTGTCCGCATTAATTTAAATAACGCAATGCGATCCGCTGTATTAAATCCCATACTTTTTACATCGAGTATTTTTCCATCTTTATCAATTAAACGAGCTTGTGCATACGTTGGATGTAAATGATCGAAATTTAGAATTTCTTCTGTGACACTCTTGTTTGGCATATCAAGAGAAGGAATATCTTTGAATAATTCCCAAAAGTTTTCATAAGTTTCTTCATTTAACATTCTTCCCCCTCGGCACACAAACCCATTGTTTACATCGCCTGCCCCATCATTACTTCCACCTAGTACAGACATTCCTTCTAAAATATGAATTCTTTTCCCTTCCATATGACAATCCCGAATTAAATAAGCAGCTCCTGCTAAAGAAGCTAATCCTCCACCAATAAAATATACTTGTCTATCTGTTGATTTACATCCTCTTTCCTGTTTATTTTCTTGCTTCCCTTGCTTTTCTTTCTCTTTTTCATCTGTTTGCTCATTCTTTTTTTTCTTTGTTTGATTCTTGCTATTTAACATGACAGCGGCCATTGTCGCTCCTGCTAAAGCACCTGCACCAATGATAAGATTTTTTGCTTGTTTCTTTTTATGTTTTCGTTTGCCCATCATAAAATCCTTCTTTCCTTTTTTCTAATACTTTTCACTTTCTTTGTCATTTCTATTCGTATCATTGATAAGAAAAGAATTACCTATACAAAAAAAGAAGTAGCTTCTCAAATTTCACGGAAACTACTTCATTTTTACCCCTATTAATGTATTTTTCTAATATTCATTTTTTTATTATAATAATTTTTTCATTTCATCGGCAACAAATTGTACTTTTGGTCCAATAATAACTTGCACGGATGTCTTAGAAGGTCTCATAACCCCTGCAATTCCCGTAGATTTAATTTTCTTCTCATCTACTTTTGTATAATCATTGATTTCTAAACGAAGCCTTGTAATACAGTTATCAAGAGTTTTAATATTTTCCTTTCCTCCAAGTCCTTCTAATATGGTTTGAGCCATTCCTGTATAATCATTATTTGCCAATTCTACTTTCATTTCAGCTTCTTGATCATCATCTTCTCGTCCTGGTGTTTTCAATTTAAAAACAGAAATGACAAAGCGAAATACGATATAGTAAATAATTCCAACTACAATTCCTACTGGAATTAATAACCAAGGATTTTGTGCCAGCGGTGTAAAAGAACTTAATAATAAATCAACTCCACCACCAGAGAAAGAAAATCCTGCACGAATTGGAAGTGCTACCGTAATTCCTGCGGTGATTCCTGCTAAGATCGCATGAACTAAGTAAAGACCGGGAGCTAAGAACATAAAAGAAAATTCAATAGGCTCTGTTACCCCTGTTAAAAAGGCACAAAATGCAGCAGATGCTAATAAACCGAATACAGCTTTCTTCTTTTGTGGCTTTGCAGTATGATACATGGCCAAACAGGCAGCTGGAAGACCAAACATCATAAATGGGAAGAACCCTGTCATATACATACCTGTTTCTCCAAATACCCCTGTATTTGCCCAGAAATTTTGTAAATCATTAATCCCTGCCACGTCAAACCAGAATACAGAGTTTAATGCATGATGTAATCCAAATGGAATTAACAAACGGTTAAAGAATACATAAAGTCCTGTACCAACAGCTCCAAGACTCATAATACTTTCTCCTAATGTAACAAGTGCATTGTAAATAACTGGCCATACAAAGAATAAAATGCCAGCTGCAATAATAGAAAATGCAGCTGTTACAATTGCTACTGCACGTTTTCCACTAAAAAATGCTAATGCATCTGGAAGTTTTGTATTTTTAAACTTATTATAACAAGTAGCACCAATTAATCCTGCTAAAATACCAATAAACTGATTTTCAATCTTTTCAAATGCAGCAGGTGCTTCCGCTCCCATCAATGCGGTTACCGTTGCTACACTTAGCAATTTTGTAATCATTAAAAAGGATACAAGACCTGCAAGACCAGAAGAACCGTCCCCATCATCTGACATACCAACGGCTACCCCAATCGCAAATAGCCATGACATATTATCGATTAATGCTCCACCTGCTTTGATTAAGAAAAGTCCAATGACATATTTAGCACCACCAGTTGTAAAACCTGCAACTTCTCCTGCCATAGCAGCTGGAGCTAATAAATAACCAATTCCCATTAAAATACCACATACAGGCAAACAGGCAACTGGTAGCATTAAGGATTTACCTAATCGTTGAAAATACTTCATCATACACATATACCTCCATCCATATCAAATTTTCCACTCTCAATAAAATATCTTTACATTTCTTTCCCTCGCCTCCTAAATTATAAATTTTATATAAATTTTTATCATTATTGTAATTACTTTTATTAACTTTATATAAATTATATCAAAATTTTTTCTAAAAGTAAATATATTTTCTAATAGTTTATTCGATTCTAAGCCATGAGAAACATGTCTCACGAGTTTCTCACGCCTGCGGGTATTCGTTAGAAATTGATACAAGCATAATTTCTGACTGGTAGCATTCGCAGAACAAAGTGTGCATTGCACACTCTTCATGACTTTAAGTTTCTTCTAGCAATGTATACTTTGCCGCGCGCGAGCAGTTTGCGAAGCAAAATTATCGTCTTTGCTCGCTGCGCATCGTTCGCACGTAGTGCTTTTTTATTTCATAGGAAACGTTACTTTTACAAATTAATGTAACAAGGTATTTCCTATGAAATAAAAAAATACACTATATGAAAAAACGATTCTTTCATATAGTGTATTATTGTGTATTACTACTATCCAACTAAAAAGTCAAAACTTAACTGATTTGTTTCTGGAAGATCTCCTAAAATTCCAAGCTCTGCCATCTTATCTACGACAGTCTTACTAACCTTTGTACGGTTTCTAAAATCTTCTTTTGATAAGAATGGTCCGTCTTTTATAGCTTCCACAACGGCTTCTGCCGCTTTTTCTCCAAGGCCATCAATGGCACTTAATGCAGGCATAATTTTTCCATCAAAAATTTGGAACTGTTTATCATCCACCTTATCAAGTTGAATTGGGATAAATTCAATTCCTCTTGCATACATTTCCTGTACAATTCTCATATCTTTAATCGAATCCTGATCTTTTGCTGTTAAATTTTCTTTTCCACGACTTTGCAGTTCTTTTAAATTAAATTCCAATCGCTCTTTTCCAAGACACATCAGTTCATAAGAAAAGGCAGAAGCACGAATACTAAAATATGCCGTATAATAAGCCTCTGGCTTAAACACTTTAAACCAAGCAATGCGCCACGCCATCATAACGTAAGCTGCTGCATGGGCTTTTGGGAACATATATTTAATCTTTTTGCATGACCAAATATACCAATCTGGAACACCATGAGCAAGCATTTCCTCTTCCCATTCGGGTTTTAATCCTTTTCCTTTACGAACGCTTTCCATAATCGTAAAAGACTGTTCTTTATCAAGTCCCATATGAATTAAATAAACCATAATATCATCACGACAACAAATGGCAGTAGAAAGTTTTGTCTTTCCTTCTTCAATCAACGTCTGAGCATTCCCAAGCCACACGTCTGTTCCATGAGATAGTCCTGAAATACGAACGAGATCGGAAAAACTTTGCGGATCGGTATCCACTAGCATTTGAATAACGAAATCCGTTCCAAATTCAGGAATCCCAAGAGAACCTAATGGAATACCACCAATATCTTCTGGCTTAATCCCCAAAACTTCTGTTCCATGAAATAGCGCCATAACATTTGGATCATCTAATTTAATCGTTTTTGCATCAACGCCCGTTAAATCCTCTAATCGACGAATCATTGTCGGATCGTCGTGTCCAAGAATATCTAATTTTAATAAGTTGTGGTCAATGGAATGGTATTCAAAATGGGTTGTGACAATCGGTGTATTCATATCATTTGCAGGATGTTGAATGGCTGTAAATTCGTAAATTTCATGCTCATGAGGAACAACAATAATTCCTCCCGGATGCTGTCCCGTTGTACGTTTTACACCAGTACACCCTTCCGCAATCCTTTCCATTTCACAACGCCGCTTATGGATTCCACGCTCTTCATAGTATTTATATACATAGCCATAAGCTGTTTTTTCCGCTAAAGTACCAATGGTTCCAGCCCGATAGGCTTTTCCCTTTCCGAAAATAACTTCTACATAAGCATGGGCTTTTGCTTGATAATCTCCTGAGAAATTTAAATCAATATCAGGCTCTTTATTTCCTTTAAATCCTAAGAATGTTTCGAATGGAATATCATGTCCTTCTTTATTTAAAGGATGTCCACATTTTGGACAAAGTTTATCTGGCATATCACAACCAGAACTTCCTGAATAAGAACGAACTTCTTCGGAATCAAAATCCACATAATAACAACTTGGACAAATATAATGGGCAGAAAGTGGATTTACTTCGGTTATCCCTGCCATAGTAGCGACGAAAGAAGAACCTACCGATCCACGAGACCCTACCAAATATCCATGATCGTTGGAATCCCATACTAATTTCTGCGCAATAATGTACATAACGGCAAATCCATTGGAAATAATGGAATTTAATTCCCTTTCTAGTCGTTCCACTACAATCGGTGGAAGATCTGGTCCATAAATTTCATGAGCTTTGTCATAACAAATCTTTGTCAATGTTTCATCGGATTTCTCGATAACTGGCGGACATTTATCTGGGTGAACTGGCGATATTTTTTCAATTTGATCCGCAATTTTATTCGTATTTTCAATCACAACTTCATGGGCTTTTTTACTGCCAAGATAATCAAACTCTTTTAACATTTCTTCCGTTGTTCGAAGATACAGAGGAGCTTGATCATCGGCATCTTTAAATCCTTTCCCTGCCATTAAAATTCTTCGATATAGTTCATCTTCTGGATCAAGAAAATGCACATCACAAGTAGCGACCACAGGTTTTTGATACAGCTCTCCAAGCTCTACGATTCTTCGATTATAGTTTTGTAAGTCTTCTATACTCTCTGCAGAATAACGATCGCTTCGAATCATAAACTCATTGTTTCCAACAGGCTGAATTTCTAAATAATCATAAAAATTCACAATACGAGCAATTTCTGCATTGGAACGCTCCATTAAAATCGCTTGAAATAACTCCCCTGCCTCACAAGCAGAACCAATAATTAATCCTTCTCGATATTTTTGAATTAAACTCTTTGGCATCCTTGGTCTACGATTAAAATAACTTAAGTTTGATTCAGAAACTAATCGATTTAGGTTCACACGCCCAGTCTCATTTTTTACTAAAATAATCCCATGATATGTTGGTGCCTTCTTTATCGCTTCTGGTGACATAACTGCCATCTTATTTAACTCATCCAATGTATTAACATTTTTTTCTTGCAACATTCCTAAGAACTTGATAAAAATCTCAGCGGTGGCTCCTGCATCATCCACCGCACGGTGATGATTTTCAAGACTAATACCAAGGGCTTTTGCCACAATATTTAATTTATATTTACTAAGTTCTGGTAACAAGAGTCTTGCTAGTGACACCGTATCAAGCACCGTATAATCGTATGGAATGGAAAGTCGTTCACAATTGACGCGAATAAACCCGGTATCAAAATCCGCATTATGGGCAACTAAAACAGAGCCTTCGCAAAATTCCATAAATTTTGGTAGTAACGTTTCAATGGTTTCTGCACCGAGTACCATGTTATCGCTAATTCCAGTCAAATTTTCAATATGAAATGGAATTGGAACTTCTGGATTTACAAACTCACTAAACTTATCGACAATCCGACCACCACAAACTTTTACCGCACCGATTTCAATAATTTTATTTTGTGTTGGACTAAATCCCGTTGTCTCTAAGTCAAATACAACATAGGAATCTAAAATATTTTGATTTTTGGAATCCGTAACAACTTCTTTTAAGTCATCGACAAAATATCCTTCTACTCCATATATAACTTTAAATGGTTCGTCTTTTGAAATACAGTGATTGGCAATTGGAAAGGCTTGTAGACAGCCGTGATCGGTAATTGCAATGGCTGGCATTCCCCATTCTTTGGCACGATTAATAACCTTTTTAATATCTACTACACTATCCATATCACTCATAACGGTATGAAGATGAAGCTCTACTCGCTTTTCTAAAGAAGTATCCATACGTTTTTTTGTAAAATCAGGAATCGTCTTCATACCCATAACAGAGGTAATCCCTACATCTTTATCAAATTTATCAAATACTGCCATCCCCTTAATTCTGTAGAAATTACCAGCCTTTAACTCTCCAAGCACTTCTGGTAACTGCTCATTTCGAACAAAGATTTTAACCATAATCGTATCGGTAAAGTCTGTGATACTGAACATAATAATTGTTTTTTCCGAGCGAATTTCCCTTGTATCCAGCTTTAACAGTTTTCCATGAATGACAACTTCTCCAATCTCTTCTGTAATTTCTTCAATTGGAATTAATTCTCCTTCACAGTTTCGTCCATAGAACACATCTGGATCATCATTTCTCTTTGCTCCATAAGACTTCTTCTCAAATGTCTTTGCAGAAGAACTTTGGTGTTTATCAAAAGATTTTTTCTCTCTTTGTGTTTTTTCTTTTTTCTCTTGCTCTTTTTCTTTTCCTTCTGCTTTTTGTTCCTCTTTTTCCTCAGATAAATGGTCAATAATCTGATGAATTTCTAAATCTAGCTTATGACGATTTGCCTCATAAAAGGCCTGTTTTTGTGCTTCTGTATAATCAAATCCCACTTTTAATGACATATGAAACCGATCGTGGTAAATTTCTTCTAAAAATTGTTTGATTTCACCTGATTTATTTCGAGCTAAAAAAGAATCTTCAAGAAATAATGTTAAAATCTCTTCATTGACGTTCCACTCCGCCTTAGAAAGTAAGTTATAAAGGACAAGACTTTTTTCCCTTATCTCATAAAGAAGACTATCTTTATAAGCTACTGTTAATCGCTCCACATCATACTGATCGGATAATTCATATTGCTCAATGAGACGCACCTTTGCCTTTGACTGATAAAATAGATTTTCCTTAATAGCCCGCTCCATTTCATGAATTTGCTTTTGATGAATTAATCTTCTTGCACAAATATGAAAGGAAAGCATATTTTGTTTTTTATTCATTACCACTTTTTCTACATCCACATTCAGAAATAGATTGTTAAGTTCTGTTGGAACAACCAATTCTGTAAAGACATCAAAAAATGGTCTTCTTGTTTTTTCCATATTGTTTCACTCCTTTCTGTGAATAAGGAGGAAAAGCATTGTTTCCGATTGTGACTTTTCTCTCTTTCGAAAAAATAGACTGCCACATTCCTTGACAGTCTATTTTCTCACTTCCTTAAAAATTTTTTCTTATTCAGTCACTCTATGCCTTTTTCCAATTTCTTAATTCTTCTCTTAAAGTAGAAAGTAGCTCTTGTTCTGGAACCTTTCGAATAATTTCTCCTTTTTTAATTAAAAGTCCCTCTCCCTTTCCACCTGCAATTCCAATATCCGCTTCCTTTGCTTCTCCTGGACCATTGACAACACAGCCCATAACCGCTACTTTTAAATCCAAATCGTCAAATTCAGCGACCATATTTTCTACCTGATTTGCAAGGCCAATCAGATCGATATTCGTTCTTCCACAAGTTGGACAAGAAACGACTTCCACTCCACCTTTTCTAAGACCTAATGTTCTTAAAATTAATTTTGCAGAAGCGATTTCATTCACCGGATCTCCTGTCAAGGAAACGCGAATCGTATCACCAACACCAACACTTCCTAAAATCATTCCAAGCCCAATGGCGGATTTAATGTTTCCACTATAGACTGTTCCCGCTTCTGTAATTCCAACATGAATTGGATATGGAGTCTTTCCTGCAATCAGTTCGTGAGCTTTTACACACATCATAACATCCGAAGATTTGATACTAATTACAAGATTATCATATCCCATCTCCTCTATTAGATGTACTTTATTTAACGCACTTTCTACAATTCCTTCCGCAGTCACTTTTCCGTATTTTGCTAAAATATCTTTTTCTACGGAACCGCTATTGACACCAATTCGAATTGGAATTCCATACTCTTTTGCTTTATCCACAACTGCTTGCACTCGTTCGCGATTTCCAATATTTCCTGGATTAATACGAATTTTATCTGCTCCATTTTCAATAGCAGCAATCGCCATTTTATAATCAAAATGAATATCGGCTACCAATGGAATATGAATTTGTTTTTTTATTTCCTTAATTGCCAATGCCGCTTCCATTGTTGGCACGGTACAACGAACAATTTCACAACCTGCCTTTTCTAATCGAAGAATCTGTTCCACAGTAGCTTCTACATCTTCTGTTTTTGTATTTGTCATTGACTGAATCAGAATCGGATTTCCACCACCGATCACTCGGTTACCAATTCGAATCTCTTTTGTATGATCTCGATACATAATTCCTCCTTTTTTCTATTTTCCTTCTTTTTTATTATTGAATCCATAGCATACGAATATCATTTGCAAATAAAAATACCATTAAAACCATTAAGGCACAAAAACCAACAAAGTGGATCATTCCTTCTTTATTTGCAGACATTTTCTTTCCACGAATGGCTTCAATCAATAAGAATAACAGACGTCCACCATCTAATGCTGGAATTGGTAAAAGATTCATGACACCCAAGTTGGCACTCAATAAAACAGAGAAATTTGCTAAGTTCAAAAATGTTGTCATCACATTGATCTTTTGAGACTCTTTATAAACAGTACCAAGTTCGTTTACAATTCGAATTGGCCCTGAAAGATCTTGAGCTCCTACTTGCCCACTGATTAACATTCCTAAACTTTGAATCACTGCTTCAATCCAATAGCGAACTTCGGATAATCCATAGCGAAGTGTTGAGAAAAATCCAACCTTTGTTCGAGTTGAAATAAATCCAAATTTATACATTCCTGTCGCTTCATCTTTTACAGGAGTCACTTCTACTTCATTTTTTTGTCCATCTCTTTCATAAGTAACCGTTACAGACTCTCCACTTGGATGTTTCTGCAAGTATAAATTAATATCTGAAAAAATAGTAATTTTTTTGTTATCTAATTTTAAAATCGTGTCTCCTGCTTGTAATCCAGCCGCTTGTGCTCCTGTTCCTTCTTCTACTTGTGATAACGTAGGAACTTGAGCTCCTCCAATTCCTATAATAATAGAAGCTAGAAAGAATGCTAAAATAAAGTTAAAGGCTGGCCCTGCAAAAACAACTGCAATTCTTGCCCAAACAGACTTATTATTAAAAGCTCGACTCGAAGTGCTTGATTCATCTTCTCCTTCCATCATACAAGCTCCACCAATCGGAAAGAGACGAATACTATAGACGGTTTCTCCTTTTGTCACATGAACGAGCCTTGGACCCATTCCGATGCAAAATTCTTCTACTTTAATTCCATTTTTCTTTGCTACAAGAAAATGTCCTAACTCATGAAATAAAATTAATAATCCAAATATGATAATTGCTACAATAATACTCAATTTACCACCTGCCTTCAATAAATTCATAGGTCCAACGTTCTGTCTCTAAAATTTCCTCTACCGTTGGCTCCCCAATTACTTTATGCTGTTCCATACACTCTTTTATGATTTCTATAATTTCTAAATACGCGATCTTTTCATCTAAAAATTTAGCAACTGCTCGTTCATTGGCTGCATTAAATACGGTTGGCATACTGCCGCCTACTCTCCCTGCTTCATAAGCCATAGAAAGTGCTGGAAAGTTCTCCACATCAGGTGCTTCAAATGTAAGATTTTTTAACTTTGCAAAATCCAATCGCTCTCCATCCAATGGTCTTCTCTCAGGATAATATAAAGCATATTGAATTGGAAGTCTCATATCTGGTGTTCCAAGCTGTGCCATAATGCCTCCATCAACAAATTGAATCATAGAATGGATTACACTCTGTGGTTGAACAACTACTTCAATCTTATCAAAGGATACATCAAACAGCCATTTCGCTTCCATCACTTCTAATCCTTTATTCACAAGTGTCGAAGAATCGATCGTAATCTTTCTTCCCATGGCCCAATTTGGATGTTTTAAAGCATCTGCTACCGTTACATTTTGTAATTGTTCTTTTGTTCTTCCTCGGAATGGTCCACCGGATGCCGTAATTAACAATTTGTCAATTTCTCTATGTCGCTCTCCATTTAGACATTGAAAGATAGCGGAGTGTTCGCTATCAACAGGAAGAATGTTTACGCCATATTCTTTTGCCAACTTCATAATAATATGTCCAGCCGTTACAAGTGTCTCTTTATTGGCAAGAGCGATATCTTTCTTTGCTTTAATTGCAGCAATTGTTGGACGAATACCAATCATTCCCACAATCGCTGTTACTAAAATATCAGACTCTTTCATAGATGCAATGGTTAAAAGCCCTTCCATTCCTGATAAGACTTTCACATCAGTATCTGCAACTTTTATTTTTAATTCTTTTGCTTTTTCTTCCTCATATACAACAGCATAAATTGGCTTAAACTCTCGAATCTGTTCTTCTAGCATAGAAATATTGCTTCCAGCGGAAAGCGCTGTCACTTGCAAATCTCCATTTGCTCGAACGACTTCTAATGTCTGTGTACCAATAGAACCTGTTGATCCTAAAATTGCAATTTTTTTCATGTCGTCCTCTTTTCCATTTTATTTGTATTTCCGTTACAAACATATCACTCACATATTCCTTTATAAGATAACATGATTTTGTGACAAATTCATGAATTTTCTCTTTCAATTTTTCTTCTTTTTTATTGAATTAAAATTCCTTTTGTTAATACAATCATTAAATAGTAAATGGTTGGAGCTGTAAATATCATACTATCAAATCGATCCAAAATCCCTCCATGCCCTGGAATCAATTTTCCATAATCTTTGATATCATGATTTCTTTTAATCGCTGATGCTGCTAGATCCCCAATCATAGAAAGAATGGCTCCACCTCCACATACAACTGGATACACAATAAGAACATTATATCCAAAATAAATGTGCTTCTTTACAAATAATCCATATAAAAATCCTAATAAGACCGCTCCAATCACACCTCCAATAGCTCCTTCAATTGTTTTTTTCGGGCTTAATATTGGCGACATTTTATGCTTTCCTACTAGCATTCCTGTACAATAAGCAAGAGTATCACACCCCCAAGAACTTAAGAAAATAAGTACTACAAGATATCCACCTGTTGGTAATACACGAAGTTTATAAACAAAAGACATCATAATTGCTACATAAAATAATCCAAAGAAGGCAGCCATAATCTGTTCTGCATTGTATTTTGGATATCGCAATACATAAACCGTCATTAAAAGCATTAAGTAACCAATAAACAATACAAAATACCCTCTTGGAATTTCAATAGCAATCATAGAATAATAAAGCACCGCTGCTAAATAAGATAAGTAACTTAAGGCACATTTTTCAATCTGATAAACGCGATACAACTCATACATTCCAATTAAGGAAACCGCCCCCATTACAAATAATGTAACATCTCCTCCAAAGTAAAGTGTAACCGCAATGATAATGACTAATACAATGCCACTTAATAAACGTTGTTTAAACATAAGTCTCTCCTTTATACCGCCCCAAAACGACGATCCCTTCCGTTATAATATTCAACGGCTTTTATTAATTCTTCTTTCCCAAAATCTGGCCATAATACATCGGTAAAGTAAAACTCTGTATAAGCAAGTTGCCACATCATAAAGTTGGATAATCGTTCTTCTCCACTTGTTCGAATCATCAAGTCTGGATCTGGCATTCCAGCAGTATCTAAGTAAGAAGCAAAAAACTCTTCTGTAATTTCCTCTTCCGCTATCACACCTTTTTTTACATCTGCTGTCATTTTTCTCATGGCACGCACCATCTCATCGCGGCTTCCATAGTTTAATGCCATCGTAAATTGAATCCCATCATACTCTTTTGATTCTTCTTCTAAACGAACAATCTTTTCTTGTAATTCTGGTGATAAGCGATGAATTTCTCCAATGACTTTTACTCTCATGTTATTCTTTTTACATTTTTTTATGCAGTCATCTAAGTAATTATTAAGAAGTTTCATCAATGTACCAACTTCTTCTTCTGGTCGCTTCCAGTTTTCTGTAGAAAAAGCGTATACCGTCAAATATTTAATTCCCATCTCTCCTGCGGCGCGGATAACTTTTTCCACTACTTTACTTCCCTGTACATGACCATAACTTCTTGGCATAAATCTCTTTTTCGCCCAACGTCCATTTCCATCCATAATAATGGCTACATGTTGTGGAATTGTCAACATTTTTCCATTTATTTCTCTCTCCATAGGTTTCACCTCTATCTTCTATCTGATATTGAAAGACGGATGCTTTTACGCTTCCGCCAAAACATCCGTCCTCTTTATCTTTTTTCTTATACTGTAAGAATTTCTTTTGATTTTGCTTCGATTTCTTTGTCAATTTCAGCAATATATTTATCTGTCATTTTTTGCACTTTATCTTCTGCATCTTTTAATTCATCTTCGCTAATTTCATTCGCTTTATTTTGTTTCTTTAAGCTATCATTTGCATCTCTTCTGATGTTACGGATTGCAACCTTTGCTGCTTCTCCTTTTTTCTTAACATCTTTTACTAATTCTTTACGTCTTTCTTCTGTTAATTCTGGGAAGATAAGACGAATGCTTTTTCCATCATTTGTTGGGTTGATTCCAATATCAGATGTTAAAATCGCTTTTTCTACTTCTTTTAAAAGAGATGTTTCCCAAGGTGTAATCATAATGCAACGTGCTTCTGGAACAGAAATATTAGCTGCTTGTTGTAACGGTGTTGGAACTCCATAATATTCTACTGTTAATCTATCAAGAATATGTGGGTTTGCTCTACCTGCACGAATAGTAGCATACTCTCTTACTAATGCATCAACAGATTTGTTCATTTTCTCTTCAAATGTTTTTAACATATAAGTTTCCTCCTGATTTTTACATTAATCAACGGTTACAAGTGTTCCGTTAAATTTTCCTGTCATTGTATCCACAATACTATTTGGTTCATTTAATCCAAATACCATAAGTGGCATTTTATTTTCTAAACACATAATCGTTGCTGTCAAATCAATGACTGCTAATTTTTGTGCAAGCACCTCATCTAATGTGATACGATCATATTTTACCGCATCTTTGTTAATCTTTGGATCGCTGTCATATACGCCATCAATCGCCTTTGCAAGAATAATTGCATCTGCTTCAATCTCAATAGCACGAAGTGCAGTTGCTGTATCTGTTGAAAAATATGGATGTCCAGTACCACCTGCAAAGAAAACAACTTTTCCTTCAGATAAATCTTTTACCGCTCTTCCCTTTGAAAATAACTTTGTAAAACTTCCACATTCAAAAGGAGTCATTACCTCTGTTTTCATACCTGCTGTACGAAAAATTTCGGATACATAGATACAGTTCATAACAGTTGCTAACATTCCGATCTGATCTGCTTTTGTTCGATCGATGTTTTCACTTGTTCTTCCTCTCCAGAAGTTACCACCACCGATAACAATTGCAACTTGAACTCCACTATCTACTACTTGTTTGACTTGTTTTGCAACATCGATACAAGTTGCTTCATCAAATCCTGTTTTCTTATCTCCTGCGAGAGCTTCACCGCTTAATTTCAATAACACTCTCTTCATATCTTTTACATCTTTCACTGGTCTTTCCACCTCTACTCTTCTTCATTGAGCATGTTCTGCCCATCATGTATAAGTATAGCATATGTTCCTTCATTTTGAAAATATATTTTATACAATTATGCAAAAATTTGTTTTCCTTAAAAAAACTTCTTTCCTACAAAATGAAATAAAATGCTAAAAACATCTCAAACAGTCACTCCAATTCCTGAGCCTTGTCTGAGATGTTTTTGTTTTCTTATTTTTCATTAAGTTTTACTATTTATTTTTCTTTTTGTCTATTTCTTGGCCTTGCACAACCATACCCAGATTTATTTTTCTTCACTGGCAAATGAAGCATTTCTCGCATAACCATCCAATATTTTGTTTGACGACAGCGATTATTTCTAGCTCTTTTACATTGTACTTCCTCTTCTTCTGTCACAGTTACTTTTTGTTTTTCTTCCTTCTGTTCTAATTGAAGCGCCTCTTTAATATCTGCAAAATGAGCTTTACAAATGTCTTCTTCTAACTTCTTTCTTCTATCGGAGTAAAAGATATAATACCAACCTTTTTCTCCATCTCTTTCTACTTTTTTTCCGTAAACCATATTGCAACCAGCTTCTTCAATGGCTTTTTGAAGATCGCTCATTCTTCGATATCGATTGCTCTCTCCAAGACTATATCTTCCCACACAATCTTTTCGATAATAAGCAAACGCTCCTGCAATTAATTCAAGATATCCTTGTTCTAATCCATTTTTCAAGAAAAAGTCAAAATCGAATGTTTCTCCTTCAATCTCTTCAAATCGAATAGTTTCGATTTCTTTATCAAAATAAATACTACAAGCAGTTAAATGAGAGCCATCCAAAATTTCTCTTTGACTTCCTGTGATTACAAACTGTTCCACTTCTTCATCTGCTTTAAAACTTTCAATCATATCTTGAAAATTTTTCAAAGACTCATTTAACTGCTCTTCTGATTGCTCTTCTCCTTGCACCTCATATTGCATTGCACTAATATGTTTGCGATAAAGTTCTTCTGCTAGAGCAATTCCTTTTCCTTCCATATAACAAGAAATATAATAAAGCTTTGCCCCAAGATCCAATCGATTTTTTGTTAATAACGTAGTCGCTTTAATAGTCTCAATTTCAAATTCTGATTTATCTGTAATATGAAAACGATTTCTCAACTCTTCTGAAATCTTTTCAAACTCCGCCTTCATGTCTCATTCTCCTTGTATGCCATTGTTTCGTTATTTTTTATAACGCATCTCTTTTTTTGCGACTTAATTGTAGCACACAAATTTAAAAACTACAAGCGAATACCCCCTGTATTTAAGCCATTTTTACCGATTTTGATGCAAAGGTACATTAATAGATGTATACATGAATTTTTTATAGTGCTTTCCGCTATTAGAATTTAAAATAATATGTTGAAAACACCTAACACAAGTCCAATTAACGCTCCAAGATTTACGATCATTGTAAGTTCATGTTTCATAACAGATAACACTAACTCTTCTAAATCTTCTACTTTCATTTCATTAATTTTTTCTTCTACAATTTCGTCCACTTTAAAATGAACTAAAATCTTTTCTGCACATTTTTCAATACAGGCATCATACACTTGTGCTACTACCATTCTCATTTTTTCAGGATTCAATTTCGCCCCTTGAGCAATCGAAGAAAGAGTAACCTCTTCCATAGCATTGAGCTCTTTTTCAATGGCTGGTTCTACATAATTTCTTCCTTCATTTTCAATATAACGATCAATACATTCTTTTATTGGTTCGGAAATAGATTCTAATAAATCATCATTTAAAAACATTGCCATAAAAGAACCTGATAACTTTTCTACAATCGCCTTCTTTGCCTCTTCTACAACAATCGTCCCAATATTAGCCTCCACTAAATGCTCCATCACTTTATCGGTTGCCTTTTCTGCTAAATCACCTTTTATTTGAATATAATTTCCCTCACTTACAGCGGTAAGAGCTACTTGTTTTATTGTCATTTCACTAGTTGATACTCTTTCTATTTGCTCTATTACAAGCTCTACCACGGATTGCTTTACATTCTCAGATAACAAGGTATTTTTTAAATCCTCTGTTGTCAATAATGTTGTTCCTACCGCTTTTCCAAGCGCCTTCGCTAATGCAGGCTTTCTTTTTGGAATAATTCCTGGTGTAAATGGCATTGTCCATTTCCCAATTTTCACTGGCCTTAAAGGACGAAATAACATTTTTACTGCGATATAGTTTGTAAAATATCCAATCACCGCTCCCACAAGCGGTCCCCCTATAATATGTACAATTTCCATTTTACTTATCCTCCTTTTACTTTTGTAAATTTTTATTTTATTCTATTGTACTACATATTTTTTATACAAAAAATAATAAAAATTTTTCTATCTTTATTTTGTTTTCTCTTTACTCCAACAAAAACTCATGGTATGCTCTTTAAAAGATATTTTATTTATTACATTACAAGACAAAAAGAACAGAAAGGATCAAAGCAATATGCAACAATTTATTATTGAAATCATGGACAAATTCGGTTATTTAGGAATTTCCTTTTTAATTGCTTTAGAAAATATTTTTCCACCGATTCCATCAGAAATTGTATTATCTTTTGGTGGATTTATGACAACCTACACTAGCTTAACCGTACCGCTTGTTATTCTTTTCTCCACTATTGGTGCTGTTATTGGTGCTATTGTCCTATACGGAGTTGGACTTTTTTTAACACCAGAACGTTTAGAGCAACTATTGCAAATGAAATTATTCCGTCTTTTAGGTTTTAAAGCAGGTGATATTACAAAGACTGTTAATTGGTTTGAAAAACATGGAAAAAGCGCCATTTTATTTGGACGTTGTATTCCTATTATTCGAAGTTTGATTTCAATTCCTGCAGGTATGGCAAAAATTAACTTTTCCTTTTTCTTACTTTACACTGTAATTGGTAGCACACTTTGGAATATTTTGCTCGTATCTTTAGGAGCCTTCCTTGGAGCTTCTTGGGAAAAAGTATTAACCTATTTTGATACTTATTCCTCCATTACCTTAGTTGTATTGATTATTGTATTCTTACTCTGTGCATTTTTCTTTCTCAAAAAACGTTTGTTTTCAAAAAAGGAAGATAACATATTAGATGAAGACATCTAATACGATAACTACTATCTATATTATAATAAAAAAGATTGTACGTTTCTTGTACAGTCTTTTTTTATGTTATAGGAAATTCCTCGCAAAGCAAGTTATCCTATAACATAAAAAAGCATTCCATGAAAACAATACAGCTATCTCTTATTCCCATTGTTTCCAAACATCTGGCTGATAACCAACCGTCGCTTTCTTTCCATTTCTTACAATCGGTGTTTTCAATAATTTCGGATTTTCTAATAACTTTTCTTCTTTATCTTCTTGTGCTAAATATTGATAAAGCGCTAATAAATCTTTATCTTTACAATTTGGATCTACTAAATTTTCAATTCCTCCAACTGCTTGTTTTACGCTGTTAAGCTCACCTTTACTCAACCCTTTTTGTAAAATATCCACAGACTGCACTTTAATTTTTCTCTCTTTAAAGTAACGTTCTGCTTTTTTTGTATCGAAACATTTGCTTTTTCCAAAAATTTGTATATTCATATTTTTTCCTTTCACTCTCTTAATTTTTAATGAATTTGAAAATAATCCATTGCTATTTTCTCTAACTGTTCTTTAATTTTTTCAAATGGTAAGTTCAAATCTAAGCTCCTTACAAATATTCGATTCCCACTCATTTTATATTCTACATTTGGAGCACTATCTTCTTGTGTCTTTGCATAAAGAAGCATTCCTGCAACACTTCCATCGTGAACGATATCTTTATTTTTTACATAAGAAAAAATTTGATATAAATTGGAAGAATGAATGGTATAACTTTGATAACGCTCTTGAATTTGTAATGGCTGTTCATAATATTTTGCATCAATAATTAATGTTTTATTTTTATAACTTAAGACAATATCCGATTGCATAATCGGCAGCAAATAATCATAATCATCATCTAATTGCCATTGAATCCGAGAAGAAGTCGTCGTTATCATTGGCATCTCTATTCGATAGTATTCTAATAGAAACTTCTCATAGAGTCTACACATCCTTTGTTCATCTAAAAACTTCTTTAAATAAACACATCCATCTTCTTCTGTTTGCAACAAACCTTCCATAATTAAGTAGCAAATAGAAAGTAACATTTGATAATTCCGATTATACTTGAAATGAGGAAACTTCCAGTCTATCTTTTTTCTTTGAAGAAGCTCTACTTCTTCTAAAAAGACCATTAATTTTTTTAGCCTTCCTTTTCTATTTTTGGATAAATCTGATTGTAGCAAGGAAATACAAGTCGTTTTTATCACTTGATTTTCATACGTATTGAAAGAAAATATATCATACTCACAAACAACTTGTCTTCTTACTATAGTCTGAGGACGAACCGACTCTCCTACATTTATTTTTCCACGGATCGTATTGTCTCTTTCTTCTTTTTTTCTATACTGCCGATTCAGCCCTCGTTTTATTTGAAACGTTAGTCCTTTTATTAAGATTTCTGCCAATAACTCCGCTGTATGCTCAAACTCTTCTACACCACACAAACCATAGTCTTGTTCCCTTAATACTTGAAATGCATAAGAAAGCATATAATAAATATTTTGAACTTTTATCATTGAATTGCCTCTTTCAATAAAAGACTCCATTCTTTTACTTTTCTTTGTTCGTCAAACCAATACTCTTCTAACAATGGAATCAGCTCAAACTCCACAAGAGCCATTAACCATTCATCATTCACCGCTGTTTTTGCACAAAAATAACTATGCCCAATTTGGAATCCTCTTCCTAACATCTCATCTTTTACAATCGCTTCATTTAACTTCTTTACAACCGAAACGAGACGATCAAACTTTTTATTTTGTAATTTCTTTTGATAAAGTAAAAAACCTTCGGAATCAAAAGCTGGAACAAATTCAAAAAAAGCAAACCTTCTCCGTAATGCATAATCAAGTAAAGCTAAACTTCGATCGGCTGTATTCATCATACCGATCAAATACACATTTTGTGGCACAGAAAAAAGCTCATCAGAATAAAGAAGTTGTAACTCTACTCCTCTCTTGTCATTTTCCAATAACATAAATAACTCCCCAAAAATCTTACTTAAATTACCGCGGTTAATCTCATCAATAATGAAGAAATAAGGGTTTTCACTATCGACTTCTGCCTTCTTGCAAAAAGAATAAAAAGGCCCCTTCTTTAACTCAAACCCTTGTTTTGTCGGTCGAAATCCCATAATAAAATCTTCATAAGAGTAACTTTGGTGAAACTGAATCATTTTAATATTTTCATCTCTTTGTTCCCCCATAATGGAATAGGCAAGCCGCTTTGCCGTATAAGTTTTCCCAACACCAGAAGGTCCTTGAAGAATAATATTTTTCTTCATCAATAGTATATTTTTTAATTCATGATATCTTTTTTCACTTAAATAAACATCCGATAAAAAATCATTTTCCGTATAAGGCTCTAATACTTGTTCAATCTCATTTTCTTCTATATCTTCTTGATCGACAAATAATAGTTCTAGACTTTTTACATATTCGGTATAAGGTGTGATTTCTGTTAATGTCTTTAAAACAGATGGAACAGGTGCTTCGTGCTCACTATTTTCAATCCAATTTACTTTTCTTACATTCTTAAAAAAAGAACGAGAAGTATCATATTGATATTCTCCTTCCACAATTCCTTTTCCAATAATTTTCTTTCTTCCTCGTTTTACAAAAACAATATCTCCAATTTCCATTTCCTGTGCAAACTGCCAAGTGGCATGAGCTTGATTTTTATAAGAATATTGTTCTCCATAAACCGCTTTCATCTTCTGCTTCATCTCTTCTTTTGAAGCATATAACGATAAATCACCAATATCATCCCATCCGATCGCCATAATCTGCTCTTGATAATCCTTTTCCCAGTTCTTTGAAAGATTCCCTGCAGAATAAAGCCAATACTTTGGTTTTCTCTCTTTATTTGCTAATGTTGTATCCAAAACTCCTTTTGGAACAATCCCGTCAAAAATCTGTTCCTCAAACTGTTGTTCTAATACACCGTTTTCTCTAGCAATTTGGGCACATTTTCTTCGTAATCCTTCCGATTTGCTTCCCGTCTGTTCATAACAATACCGAATATTCTCATACGTGGACCATAGAGCATTTTTTAAGCCTTTCTCTCCATAATCTTTCTTTATCTTTTTTATAAAATAAATGAGTAATTCAGTGCTCACTTGATAACTATATTTTTCTCCTTGTACTAAACTTTTGAAAAGAAGAATGGCAAATTTATGAGAACGTTCTCCAAACATTCCAACATGTTTTACCAAATAATCAATTCCTTCTTCTAATGATATCTTCTTCTCATAAACAGCTTTACAAATCGAATAAATCTCTTCTTCTGCCTTGATCTCTTCTCCAACCTTTTTCTCTATGCTTCCATATGTGTCATGAATAAAATCTTGAAATCTCTTTAATTCTTCATAATAAAACATTCCTTGCTTTCTTGCATTTTCTTTATCAAAATACTCTTCTAAATAAGAAATTAGTTCTTCTCTTGCTTGCTCCATCGCTTGCTCAGAGCCAAAACAACTCCAAAAAGAATCTACGATATCATGATTCCATAAAAAAAATGCATCTGTTACATGGGCCTGTATCCGTTCTTTTGACCAATCAGGTTGCTTTTTCATCAAATATTCTCGATATTCTTTTTGAATTAACAAGACCGTTTGTTTTGATACCATACGCAATCCACCACCTTTCTATTCCTTCATAAGGTTATGGATATTTTAACATAGGTACTCTTAAAAAATCAAATTTTACAAAAGGATAATTTTTTATGTGAGAATGCGGTTTCCTTAATCCTAAATTACTCCCAGCCTAATGCCTTTCGCTTAGCTTTTATATCTTCCACTATTTTTTCTCCAAGCGCTACTGGCTCTACATCTACATACATAACAGATCCTAACGTATCCTTTGTAGAATATTTTAAAAATTCCATCACCTTTTGAGAACCAGTCACCTGAGCTTCTACACAGTGATAAGAACTTACCCCCATCAATCGAAAACCAAGGGCTGCATCGATTCCCTTCTCATTTGACCATTCTGGTGAAGTGAAGGCATACGGCATCTCATAGATTTTTTTACCAGCTACTTGTGCAATTCCTCCAAAAATTCCAGATGATCTCGTATTATCAATACATTCCCCAACATGCCATACTGGTGGCAGATTTTCCTCTTCACAGAACTTACGTAGCTTCTCTCCTGTTCTTTGGTAAGCAAGTTCACTCGTCTGACAATATCCCATCTTCAAAAGTGGGAATGAGGCACAACCATTTGTAAGAATTAGTATATTATTTTTTAACAAGACATCTGCCACATCACAAATTGCCTTTTCATAAATAACTTTTGGATTATTACATCCAACCATATTTACAATTCCTAAAATTTCACCATTTTTTAATTTATCAGCCAGTGGTTTCATACTACCAAAATGCTTACACACATATTCAACAGAGAAACCAACTTCCGCCTCAATCTCATATGGTGGAATAGAAACTGGAATTCCTTTTCTATTTTGAAAACTTTCGATTGCTCTTGTCACAATACGCTCTGCAATCTCATGCGTCTGCTCAATATTAGAATGATGGTGATCATATCCTATATGTTCTGCCCCTGGAAGCCTTCCAGAATCATGAGTTGTAACGACGACTGTCTTAAAACAGTTTGCCACATCCATAATGGATGGATATACTTCCTGTACATCCGCTACCCAAAGATCTAAAGCGCCTGTTGCAAGAACCATCTCTGCACTAACTGCGTTAGAAAGAGGAATTACTCCTGCGTATCGGTACATAGCAGACAGTCCAGAACAACAAATTCCGTAAAATTGAATTCCTTTTGCCCCAGCGTCTTTCGCCATTTTTTGGAACTTTTCGCTGTATCCCGTCTGAACAATCTCTTTTACCAATACCGGAAGATGTCCATGCACTGCAATATTGACATAGCCTTCTTTTAATGCTCCAACATTTGTCTTAGCAGTGGTACGATCTCCAACTCCAAGAAGAGAATCCGTTGCTATGGATGTTCCAACAACACCGCTAAACGTAAATACCAATCCACAACGTAAGAATTGTTTCATAATACTTTCCCAATCACCATCCGTTGCACATCCGCTCTTATGATAGGCTTCAAATACCTCATGATAAGCACTGATCGGGAGAATATCCATTTCTTCCCAAACTTGCTGTCTTTCTGGTGGAGCACAAGCTTTAATTGTACGATACACATCAGGCTCTGTTCTTGAAAGATCCTCTAATAAAACATCTGCTAAATCAATAGCAATCTCTTTCATCGGCCGATTTTCTGTTGGAATTCCAAACGCTTTTGCCATTGTACGAATTTTATATTCCCCAATAATAGGTACATCCAATTTTCCCTGTGCCGCCCATTTTAAAGAAAGAATTACTTCTCTTGCATGCATTCCATGCTGAGCTGCACCTGCGGCCGCACCACGTAATAACTGTCTTGCAACAAGTACCTGTTAATCCAAAGCTGCATTGAGGCTTTTGTGCATCGAATCGATCAAATGCTGTGTCAATTCCAAGCTGTTCTGCTCGCAGAATCATTTCTTTCACCGCAGGATCTGGTGTCTGATCGATGACATCCTGCTTTGATGGAAATGTCTTGCGATACGCTGACACTGCTTTCATATAATCAGCCGTAACATCGAACTCGTGAGTATGCTCAATTACGTTTCCATTCTCATCTACGTGAGTGTGCATATCTGCTGGAATCAAAACTTTAGCCACTCCATTCTTATCAAATCCAATAATCGCTCTGTGACGATGTTCTCCTGTCAATGTTCCATTATGATCGTGAATATGCTCTTCCCCCATAATAACCTCCTTGATTGTTTTTTATATTTATGTAAGTATTTCACTTCATGTTAGCATAGCGTTAATGTATTATCAAGGATAAGGTGCACGATTACTTATACGTCTTTTTTATAGCTGGTAGCTAAAACTGTGTATAACAAAGTCTGCATTGCACGATAAATATAGAAAAAGAGCCGTCTCTGAGTAAACTCAGAGCGGCTCTTCCTCTATATTTGTCACGCTTGTACTAAACGCTTACATTCCCATCTGTTTTGCAACTTCTTCTGCAAAGTTTTCTTCTTTCTTTTCGATTCCTTCACCAGTTTCGAAACGAACGAATTTTTTAATTGTAATATTTGCTCCGTTAGCTTTTCCTACTTCTGCAACGTACTGAGCAACTGTTTGTTTTCCATCTTCTGCTTTTACATAAACTTGATCTAATAAGCAGATTTCTTTTAATTCTTTGTTGATACGTCCCATAACCATTCCGCTGATGATTTTGTCGTTAGCATCTGGTTTTTCGTTTTTAGCCTGAACTGTTAAAATTTCTTTTTCATGTTCAATGTATTCTGCAGATACTTCATCTCTGCTTGTGTAAACTGGTTTAATAGCAGCAACTTGCATAGCTACGTTTCTAGCCATTTCTTCGATTGCTTCGTTTACTACATCTGTTTCAACATCAACTAAAACGCCGATTTTTCCACCCATATGTGTGTAAGAAGCGATGAATCCGTTTTCTTGGCTTACTTGTTCAAATCTTCTGATGTTCATGTTTTCACCGATAACAGCGATCTGTCCAGCTAATGCTTCTTGAACAGTTTTTGTTGTATCGAATTTCCATGTTTCAGCTAAGAAACCTTCAACATCTGCTGCAGATGTTTCCATAGCCTGTTCTGCTACCTGTGCAACATATGTCTGGAATGTATCATTTTTAGCAACGAAGTCTGTTTCAGCATTAACTTCAACAACAACAGCTTTTTTCTTATCATCAGATACTAAAGTTTTGCAAAGACCTTCAGCTGCAACTCTACCAGCTTTTTTCTGAGCAGTAGCAAGACCTTTTTCTCTTAAGAATTCAACTGCTTTGTCCATATCACCATTTGTCTCATTAAGAGCTTTTTTACAGTCCATCATACCTGCGCCTGTCATTTCTCTTAATTCTTTTACCATGCTTGCTGTAATAGCCATTTTACGTTACCTCCGTATATTTTAACTTATATTAATTACTATCTTTTTTAAAGTATTTTAAAACAATGAGAAACCTGTTTTGCGAACTTCTCATCTTTATTAAAACTTAAAACAGCCTCAACCTGTGCCGCCACAGGCTGAGGCAGCTTTTTTCACCTATGTGATCAAGGCTTCGCCTTTGTGAAAAAATTATTCAGCGTCAGCTTCTTCAGATGCTTCTTCTGCATCTACACCTTGGTTAGCTTCGATAACAGCATCTGCCATTTTAGAAACGATTAATTTTACTGCTCTGATAGCATCATCGTTTCCTGGAATTACATAGTCAAGTTCTTCTGGATCACAGTTTGTATCAGCGATACCAACTAATGGAATTCCTAATGTGTGAGCTTCCTGAATACAAATTCTTTCTTTTCTTGGGTCTACTACGAAGATCATGTCAGGTACTTCTTTCATGTCTGCAATACCACCAAGGTTTTTCTCTAATTTTTCCTGAACTTTTTTAAGTTCGATTACTTCTTTTTTAGGAAGAACATCAAATGTTCCGTCTGCTTCCATTTCCTGGATTTTCTTTAACTGAGCGATTCTGCTCTGGATTGTTTTGAAGTTTGTTAACATACCACCTAACCATCTCTGGTTTACATAGTACATTCCACATCTTTCAGCTTCTGCTTTGATAGCATCCTGAGCTTGTTTTTTAGTACCAACGAAAAGGATTTTTCCTCCGTTTGCTACACATTCTTTGATTGCATTGTAAGCTTGGTCTACTTTACCTACAGATTTCTGTAAGTCGATGATGTAGATACCATTTCTTTCTGTGTAGATGTATGGAGCCATTTTAGGGTTCCATCTTCTTGTCTGATGTCCGAAATGAACACCTGCTTCTAATAATTGTTTCATTGAAATAACGCTCATAATTTACCTCCGTTTTGGTTTTGTGCGTCTGCGAGCTTCAATTTCCTTGACTACCACTTGGGCACCGGCCAAAGAATCCACTACGCATGTTAATTTTTACCGTTTCATAGCATATCACAAAAAATCACTTGTTGCAAGGACTTTTTATAATTTTTTACAAGAAACACACGGAATCGTTGTATTTTATTTTTTATACTTCAAAACGTAAGAAAACGTTTTATGATTTTTTTACCCATACAAGCCATGTGCGAAGCAAGAATTCGTTTTTATGCCAACTACGCATTGCTTACACGCAGTACTTTTTATGTGGTAAGATAACTCACTTTGAGAGAAAATTCTCTTGCTATAACAAATATGGCGCCTTAATTTTTATAATTAAAGCGCCATATCATTCTTTTTGTAAAAAGCAATTTTTTAAATCTTTTTGCTATTTACACATTTGCCTCTTATCCTACTTTATTGAGGAAACTTGTCTCTTATTTTCTCTTACTTTTTTAATTTCTGTAATTCATCAAATACTACATCATTTAAAACTTTAATATAAGTTCCCTTCATTCCTGAAGAACGTGACTCAATTACACCAGCACTCTCAAATTTACGAAGAGCATTGACAATAACGGAACGTGTAATACCAACACGGTCTGCAATTTTACTTGCAACTAAAATTCCTTCATTGCCTTCTAATTCTTCAAAAATGTGTGTAATCGCTTCTAATTCAGAGAAGGATAATGTGCTAATTGCAGATTTTACAATTGCAACTTTTCTGTTTTCTTCTGCATTTTCTTCATTTACGGAACGCATCATTTCAAGTCCTACAACTGTTGTGCCATATTCACTTAAAATAATATCATCAATTTCATATTGCGCATCCTGTTTATACATAAACACAGTACCAAGACGTTCTCCAGCGATATCGATTGGAGTAATGATGGCTTGGTATTTTCCAATATCAGGTACTTCAAATCCAAGAGTTGTAAGATTCACGTTTTCTTTTGTAGAAAGAATTCCAAGAAGACGTTCATTTAAAAGTGGATCGATATGTCCACCAACTTCATCTTGAATTAATTCATTAATTACTACAATATCATCGCGATTCTTTACTCCTAAAACTTTACCCTTCTTGCTAATTACAAGAATATTGGATACGAGAATTTCACTTAACACCTCACAAATATCGTTAAACACAACTTTATGAGAGTTATTATTGTGCAGAAGCTTGTTGATTTTTCTTGTCTTATCTAATAATTGTACGCTCATGACGAACCCCCTATAATAATAATTGTCCATGGATGTGGAATTAACTGAATATTTGCTCTTCAATTGATTTTATCACAAAAAACGCATAAAAACAACACCTTTTACAACACTTTTATAGTTATTTTATTTTTCGCACACATATCCACATTTTTCATCGGCACAGACGAGCTTTTGACCTTTTTCTACCATATAGCTTCCGCATTGTGGACAGCGTTTTTCCGATGGTTTTTGCCAAGACATAAAATCACACTCTGGATTGTTTTCACAACCATAGTATTTTCTTCCCTTCTTTGTCTTTTTCAAAACAACTTCTTTTCCACATTTTGGACATGGTACTCCTACTTTTTCAAAATGCGGTTTTGTATTTCGACATTCTGGAAATCCTGGACAAGCCAAAAATTTACCATGTGGACCGTATTTTACGACCATATTTTTACCGCATAAATCACAAATAACATCGGTCACTTCATCTTCAATCTTAATAGATTCTAATTCCTGTTGTGCCTTTTGTACAGCTTCTTCTAAATCAGGATAGAAGTTTTCTACTACTGTCTTCCAATTCACAACGCCTTCTTCGACTTTATCCAGTAAAGATTCTAAGTTAGCAGTAAAATTCACATCCACAATAGATGGAAATGCTTTTTTCATCATAGAATTTACCGCTTCTCCAAGTTCTGTTACATAGAGATTCTTATTTTCCTTTACGATATAACGTCTTGCTAGAATGGTTGTAATGGTTGGCGCATAAGTACTTGGACGACCAATTCCAAGTTCTTCTAAAGTTTTTACTAACAACGCCTCTGTATAGTGCGCTGGTGGCTGTGTGAAATGTTGTTTTGCATCAAACTCTTCAAACGTGAGTTTTGTATTTTCATCAATACTCTTTAACAATAAATTTGCTTCCGCTTTTTCGTTATCAATGTTATAAACAGACATAAATCCATCAAAAGCTAATTTTGAAGCAGATACGTTAAAGAAATATGAAGAGGCTTTAATCTTCACAGTTGTAGTTTCATAAACTGCTGGTTTCATTCGACTTGCTAAGAAGCGATTGTAAATTAATTGATAGAGCCTAAACAAATCACGGCTCAACTCCTCTTTTAAAAGAACAGGGGATAGTGTCACATCTGTTGGACGGATCGCCTCATGTGCGTCCTGAATTTTTTGATTTGAAGTCTTTGAACCGCCTTCATTTGAGGCAACATACTGTTGCCCATATTGTTGCTCAATATATTCTTTACATGCTTGATCAGCACCTTCGGATATACGAACAGAATCGGTACGAAGGTATGTGATGAGACCAATGGTTCCTTTTCCTTTAATATCGACACCTTCATAAAGCTGTTGCGCTAAACGCATTGTCTTTTGTGTAGAAAAATTCAATTTTCTTGAAGCATCCTGCTGCAATGTACTCGTCGTAAAAGGAAGAGGTGCTTTTTTACTTCTCTCACCTTTTTTAATACTATCAATCACATAGTCTGCTCCTTCTAAATCAGCCATGATCTTATCTACTTCTTCTTTGGAACGGATTTCCAACTTGCCATTCTCATCCCCAACAAGCTTCGCTTCTAATGGTTTCTTGCTTCCATCTGCTTTTAAAAATGAACTTAAACTCCAAAATTCTTCTGGAATAAATGCACTGATCTCCTCTTCGCGATCGCAAATTAACCGAAGAGCAACGGACTGTACACGCCCTGCACTAAGCCCTCTTTTAATTTTCGCCCAAAGTAGTGGACTAATTTTATATCCTACCATTCGATCGAGTACACGTCTTGCCTGCTGGGCATCGACAAGATTCATATCAATTTCTCTCGCTTCCTTTAAAGAACTCTTAACCGCCTGTTTTGTAATCTCATTAAATGTGATTCTGGCATAGTTTTTCCCTTCTAAATTAAGAGCTTTTGAAAGGTGCCATGAAATAGCTTCTCCTTCGCGATCGGGGTCAGTCGCTAAATAAACTTTATCCGCTTTCTTGACCTCTTTACGAAGTTTTGCCAGCACCTCGCCTTTTCCACGAATCGTTATATATTTTGGTTCAAAATCATGTTCAATATCAATCCCCATCTGACTCTTTGGCAGATCTCTTACATGTCCATTTGATGCAATAACCTCATAATTAGCACCGAGAAATTTGTGGATCGTCTTTGCCTTTGCAGGAGATTCTACAATCACTAAATATTTTGGCATATTTGATACGCTCCTTTATCACAAAACTATTACAACGAACCATCTCCGTATTTCTTATCCCCAAGTACACCCTATTTTGAAATAATATAATAGTTGGAAACGATCTGCTTAATGAGATCCATCATTTCCAGTTCAAAGAGGGCACTTAAAACCTCCTGGACGGAAAGTTTCGTTTCTTTTACAATTGAGTCGATGTACTTCGGCTCTAAACCTAAACAACTATACACCACTCTTTGATTTTTCGCAAGCGTTTTCTGATTATTTTCATAATTTTTTGATAAATCCATGTTTTTCAATCCAAAATCTTCCATAAAATCATCTAGATTACAGACCAATTTTGCCCCCATTTGAATGAGCTGATTACACCCTTCACTAAAGCTGTCAAAAGCCCTTCCAGGTAATGCATAAATTTCTTTTCCTTGGTCAAGCGCCCAGTCCACGGTAATCAATGTCCCACTCTTTTTTTTTGCTTCAATCACAAAGACTCCATCGGATAATCCACTAATCAATCGATTTCTTCTTGGAAACAACCCCGCTCTTGGTGGTGTATTGGGAGGATATTCGGATAAAATTCCCCCTTGCTTTTCCAACTGTTCATAGAGCGTAAAATTTTCTATTGGATAACAAATATCAACTCCACATCCTAATACCGCATAAGATTTACCACCTACTGATAGCGCGTTTTTTTGCGCGATGGAATCAATGCCTCTTGCCATTCCACTAATGACTGCAATCCCCTGTTTTGCCATCTCTTTTGCAAAATAACAAGCCATTTCCTGTCCATATACAGTACTATTACGAGAACCGATAATTGCGATTGTCTTTTTGTCTTCAAGAGGCAGAGAACCTTTTACATAAATACTATGAGGTGCCATTGGAATCTGTTGTAACCTTTTTGGAAATTGTCTATGTTCTCTTGAATAATAGCGAATTCCTTTTTCTTTTAATTTTTGATAATTTTTTTCAATTTCATCCCAATTTCTACTGGATAAAAAGGCATTTTTCTTTTTCCCATTTAAATATTTTTGAATCTCTTTTTCCCCTAGTTCATATAGTGCCTTTGGACTTTTATAGAGCTTTAACAATTGCTCTCTCGTCTCATAGCCAATTCCTTTTATATTCGTAAACCAATACCAATAAAGTTCTTCCATTTGCTCATTTTTTTCTTTCATTGTTACCCCCAATACTTCTGTTCCATTCCTCGATACGCAATAGCCTCTATCATATGTCTCTCTTGAATATGCGTAGAAGCCTCTAAATCGGCGATTGTCCTAGCTACTTTTAAAATTCGATAATAAGTTCTAGCAGACCATTTTTTCTTCCGAAATACGTCTTTTAGACACTTTTTTGCATTTTCCTCCATAACACAAAATTTTTCCAGCTGTTTTTGGTTTAACTGTCCATTAAAATCAACCAAAATGCCTGCATATCTCTCCTTTTGAATTTCTACTGCTTGCTCCACTCTTTTTCGAATGACAGCAGAACTTTCTCCTTTCTTTCTCGTTTGCAACTCCTCATAAGAAAGAGCATGAACTTCCGCCATTAAATCAATTCTCTCTAACAAAGGATGGCTAATTTTTCCTAAATAACGTCGAATTTGCAATGGTGTACAGTGACATTTTTCTCGGTTTGGATAATAACCACATGGACAAGGATTCATCGCTCCAAGAAATAAAATATCGGCAGGATAAGCAAAACTTCCCTGCATTCTTGTAATATTAATTTCCCGCTCCTCTAACGGTTGTCTTAGCACTTCTAAAACATTTCTTTGAAATTCTGGTAATTCATCGAGAAAAAGAACACCATAATGGGCTAAACTGATTTCTCCTGGACTTGGAACTCTCCCACCTCCAATTAAAGCAGTTTCTGTAATCGTATGATGCGGGGAACGAAATGGTCTTGCTGTAATCAACGGATTTTTATGATCTAACTTTCCCTTGATGCTATAGACCTTCGTAATTTCTAAACTTTCCTCCATTGTAAGAGCTGGCATAATCGTCGGAATCCGACTGGCAATCATCGACTTCCCTGTTCCCGGCGCTCCAAGAAGAAGTAAATTATGTCTTCCTGCCGCAGCAATTTCTGCAGCTCTTTTTGCAAATTCTTGGCCAATCACTTCTTCAAAATCATTTTCATTTTTTGTATTTTTGCTCAATAATTCCCTTCCATTCATTACCGTTGGAATCCGCTCTTTTGGCTCTTTTAACAACTGTACCACTTCTTTTAAATTCCGAACACCGATAACATCAATGCCCTCAATAACAGCTCCCTCTAATCGGTTTTCATAAGGAACAAAACAAACTTTCAGTCCTTGACTTTTTGCAAAAGATACCATTGGTAAAATGCCGTTTACAGGCTGTATATCGCCATTTAATCCCACTTCTCCTATAAAACATAATGTATTTAACTCTTGACTTGGAAAATACCCGTAAGATGTCAATATTGCGATTGCAATGGGTAGATCGAAAGCAGATCCTTCTTTTCTAAAATCCGCTGGTGAAAAATTAATTGTGACTCTCTTAGGTGGCAATTGATATCCCACATGATAGAGAGCTGTAAGAACTCGTTCTTTGGCTTCTCTTACCTCTGTTGATAAAGAGCCAACCATAGAAATGCCAGGAAGTCCATTTCGAACATCGACTTCCACTTGCAATAAAACTCCTTGTAGCCCCATAAGACTACAGCTGATAACTTTACTGTACATAACTTCCTTTCCCTCTCCAAGAAAAGGTATTGTTCTCAATATAGCATATTTATTTTGAAAAATCAAACAACTCCTTGATTCCTTAATTCAATTTTCCTATCATGAAATAAAGCGAAGGTTACCTACATTTTCCGATTTTATACCTCATCTACATCGGATTTTATCAAAACAAAGTGTTTCCTATGAAATAAAAAAACTTCCCTACACAAGCAAACACTTGTATAGAGAAGTCTTTTTTAATTTATTTCTGACTTATTATGAAACATTTTCTTTAACTCATCCATGAAAGTTTCTACATCTTTGAACTCACGATAAATAGACGCAAATCGCACATAGGCAACTTCATCTAAATCTTTTAATTTATCCATAACGATTTCGCCAATTTTCATACTTTCAATTTCTTTTTCTTCCATGTTGAAGATCGTATTTTCAATCGATTCCACTGTAGATTCAATTTGCTCCATAGAAACTGGGCGTTTATGACAAGAACGCACAATACCTGATTTTATTTTATTTCGATCATATGGTTCTCTATTTTTATCTTTTTTAATTACAATTAACGGGATCGTTTCCACCTTTTCATAAGTCGTAAAGCGTTTTCCGCAATTTTCACACTCTCTTCTTCTTCGAATGGAAGTATTATCGTCCGCAGGTCGTGAATCAATTACCCTGGAACTGTCTTGGTTACAAAATGGACATTTCATCAATGACATCCTTTCCGCCTGTGTTCTGCTTCCCTCGTTTGCATCAATCGCTCACAAATTCTCTTAATTTTTACAGAAACACTACTTGTATATAACTTATTTTTTCTTCATTATATGGAAAATCCCCTATTAGGTCAAGGGTTTTCATTTGATTTCCATTGATTTTTCTAGTTTTAGTTATGTTTTTTATCTATTTTACATCTTTCTTTTGTCACTTCTGGCTCTACATCAACAATAATAATATCCGCTCCGATTCGAACGATCTCATTATAACAAATACAAAATTCAGGGTTTTTTCCAAGACACCCAAAAAATTTTCCAGGACCAGGAATAATAATCTGACAGATCTGCCCTGTACAAGCATCAAACTCCAAATCTGATACAAATCCCATCCGACAACCATCTCTACAATTGATCACTTCTTTTTGCCTAAGCTCTAAAAATCGCATCGATCTGCCCCGAAACTCTTTTATTATTATTTATATGAGTGATTTATAAAATTATACCTTTTCCACTTGAAAAACACAGTTTTTGGCTCGTTACCTCTCCATAAAATAATACAGGATTTCTGCTTACCTTATGTCTTCTACCCAAACAACAAAGTGTTTCCTCTGAAACAAAAAAAGCCCTTCTCTCTTGAGAAGAGCTTTTTTATTATTAAAGAATAACTTTTACTGGACATTTTTCTGCACAAATACCACAATTTGTACATTTTTCTGGATCAATATGAGCGATATTGTTTTCCACAGTCACAGCTCCAACTGGACAGTTTTTCGCACAAATACCACAACCGATACATCCTGTTGAACAAACCGCTTTTACATCTTTTCCTTTGTCCTTTGAACTACACTGTACTAAATGTTTTTGCTCATAAGGTACAAATTCAATTAAATTTTTTGGACAAGCGGTAATACATTTTCCACAGGCTTTACAAGCATCTTTATCAACTTGAGCAATCCCATTTACAACATGAATGGCATCAAATGGACAAGCTTTTACACAGCTACCAAATCCTGTACAACCATAGGAACAAGCTTTTGGTCCACCACCAGGAGTAGAAGCTGCCATAACACAGTCTTCAATTCCTGTATATTCGTATTGTGTTTTTGCCTTTTCACAAGTACCAGCACATTTTACAAAAGCTACCATTTTTACAGAGTCACCAGCAGATACGCCCATAACTTCTGCAATTTTATTTCCAACTTCTTCTCCACCAACTGGACAAGCATTTACGGCAGCTTCTCCATTGGCAATAGCTTTTGCAAGACCATCACAACCAGGGTATCCACAACCACCACAGTTATTTCCTGGCAATAATCCACGAACAGCCTCTTCCTTTTCATTAACAGGAACTTTGAATTTTTCTGCTGAAAATCCTAAGAAGAGACCGATAAAAAGACCAGTAAGTCCAACGATTGCCGCTGCAATAATAATTCCCATTTTTTCGTCCCTCCTATTAAATTAATCCTGAGAATCCAAAGAAAGCGATTGACATTAAGCAAGCTGCTAATAATACAATTGGCATTCCTTTAAAAGATTCTGGAACATCATTATATTCCATTTTTTCACGAATACCTGCTAATACAACGATAGCGATTGTGAAACCAACAGAAATACCAATACCATTAATAACACTCTCTAAAATGCTATAATTATTCTGTACATTTGTAAGTGCAACACCGAGTACCGCACAGTTTGTTGTAATCAGAGGAAGGTATACCCCAAGAGCCTCATAAAGAGATGGCATAGATTTCTTTAAAAACATCTCTACAAACTGTACAAGACAAGCGATAACAAGAATGAATACGATTGTCTGTAAATATTCTGTATTTGTTGTCACTAAAACAAATTTATTGATAAGACTTGTTAAGAAGGATGCGATTGTAATAACGAAAATTACCGCAGCACCCATACCGCCAGCAGTCTCTATCTTCTTAGATACTCCAAGGAATGGACATAGACCTAAGAACTGGCTTAATACAACGTTATTCACTAAGGCAGAACCGATAGCGATTAATAACAATTCTTTCATTTCTTTCCTCCCTTTCCTTATTTCACATCTGTATCATAGAATTTAGAACTACATTTTCCGTTTGAACAGTTTTGACAATCTCCACATCCTTGGATTGGTTCATACTGTTTTCCAGCTTTTTCTGCTTTTTTACGGTTTACACGATTCATAATCGCAATTAAAAATGCAAGCACTAAAAATGCACCTGGCGCTAAAATAAAGATAGTTGCAGAAATTCCTTCTGGTAAAATTTGAAATCCAAAAATCTGACCAGCACCTAAAATTTCACGGCAAGCACCTAATACCGTTAAGGAACAAGTGAAACCAAGTCCCATACCAATACCATCAAAGAAAGATGGGATAACAGGATTTTTCGCTGCATAAGATTCTGCACGCCCTAAAATAATACAGTTAACTACAATAAGAGGAATATAAAGCCCTAAACTCGCATTTAAAGCTTGAATATATGCCTCTAATAAAAACTGTACAATGGTAACTAAAGAAGCTACGATTACGATATAGGCTGGAATTCTAACTCTATCTGGAATAATTTTACGGAGAGCGGAAATAATAGCATTAGATAACATTAAAACCGCTGTTGTTGTAAGTCCCATACCTGCACCATTGACCGCAGAAGTTGTTACTGCAAGCGTTGGACACATACCAAGCAATAGCACAAGAGTTGGGTTTTCTTTTACAATACCATTAAATAAACGTTCAATTGGAGTATTTGCTTTCATTAATTAGCACCTCCTAATGTTTTAAAATATGCAAGACATGCATTCATACCTTTTGTCATCGCATTGGATGTAATTGTTGCACCTGAAATAGCATCAATCTGATCATCAGAAGTTGCACCTGACTTTGTTACTGTAAACTGTTCTACCTTTTTATTTTTGAACTGATCGCTAAAACTTGCTTCTTTTGCTTTTTGTCCAAGACCTGCTGTTTCATTATTGATCAGTGTTTCATAACCAGTTACAGTCCCATCAGCTAAAATACCAACTGTGAAATTCAGTTCTCCGCCATATCCTTCCATATTGCTGACATTCATAACATAGCCAACAACTGCTCCACTAGCATCTTTTCCAACAAGCACTTTTTTCATTTCAGTGCCTGTAATCCCTGCATCAGCAATGACTTTGTTAGCATTTTCCACGCTAACACTTTCATCTTCTACAAACTCAGAAGCATCTGGCATAACGTTTTGATAAGCCTGTTGTTCTGCTTTTGCTTGTGCTGCTGCGATTGGATTTTTTGTAATGCTATAAACACCACCTAATGCCGCACCAGCAATCACTGTAATTGCAAATAAAATAAGACCTTCTTTCAAAATACGATTCATTATTTGTTACCTCCTTTCGGAACACCAAAGGCGCGTGGCCATGTGACTCTCTCAATAAGAGGTACTAATAAGTTAGAGAAGATAATAGCATAAGAAACACCTTCTGCTGATGGTCCAAACAAACGGAAGATGGATGTTAAAAGACCTAAAATAATACCAAATACAATTTTTCCATTTGGAGTAATTGGAGAGGTTACATAATCGGTTGCCATAAAGAATGCACCTAATAATAAACCACCACCAAAAATATGCGCTCCAACAAAATATAAAATATCTTGTCCTGTCACTGCTGCATAAATTGCTGTGAAAACGGCTACTGTTCCAATATAAAATACTGGAATTTGATAGCTAATCACTTTACGAATAATTAAATAAACACCACCAATAATTAAAGCAATTGCAGATGTTTCACCAATAGTACCTGCAGTTTGCCCAATAAAAAGATCTATTAACTCAGGAGAACCGCCATTTTTTAATACGGCAAGTGGTGTTGCTCCTGATACACCATCTAAATATTTACAAGCGAAGTTTGTCATTGGTCCTGTAAAGGAAAGTAATAAAAAACATCGAGCGCCCAGTGCTGGATTCATAAAGTTTTGTCCCAGTCCACCAAACAGCTGTTTTACAATAATAATCGCAAATACACTACCGACAATTGCCATCCAAATCGGAAGTTGTACTGGCAAGTTCAAGGCTAATAAAATTCCTGTTACAACTGCACTCAAATCTTTAATCGTTAAAGTTTTGTGCATAAAATACTCATAAATTCCTTCAGAAGCCACACATGCAATGATACATACTAAAATTAAAATTGCTGCACGAATTCCAAAATTATAAATACCAAAAAGTGTTGCTGGCAACATCGCAATGATGACATCGAGCATAATACTGCTAGTCGTATCTTTAGCTCTTACATGAGGATTCGAAGATACCTGTAATAATTCACTCACAATATTCACCCTCCTTATTTCTTTCTATTTGCCAATGCTATTTTTCTCATTGTCTTAATCGCCTGTGCAAGCTGACGCTTTGCTGGACATACAAAAGAACAACAACCACATTCACAACATTCCACACCATTATATTGTTCAAATCTCTTTAAATCACCATGTTCTGCAAAGTCAGCCATTCGTGATGGAACAAGACGTCCTGGACAAACTTGAACACAGCGTCCACAATTAATACAAGCAGTCTCAACAGACTTTGATACATCATCTTTCTTAAAACATAATAAAGCAGATGAAGTCTTCGTACATGGAACATCTAATGTAGACATTGCCATACCCATCATTGGGCCACCTGAAATAATTTTTTCTGGTTCTTCTACAAAACCTCCAACTGCTTCAATTAACTCTCTACTATTGGTACCTGTACGAACTAAGAAATTGGCTGTATCTTTTACGGCATCTCCTGTTACCGTAATTGTTCTTTCATAAACAGGCTTTCCTTCATAAATTGCGCGATAAATGGACATAACTGTTTCTACATTTTGTACAACACAATTTACATCTGCTGGAAGCATAGAAGAATTAATAGCGCGTTTTGTTGTTGCATAAATCAATTGACGTTCTGCACCTTGTGGATACTTTGTTTTTAAAAGTTTTACTTCCATTTTAGATTCACCAGCAGATTTAATGGCTTCTTCCATTTTTTTCGCGGCATCTGGCTTATTATCTTCAATTGCAAAGATTCCCTGTGCTTTTGGAAATAGTTTTAAAATAACTTTTAAACCTGACACTAATTTTTCTGGAGTTTCCATCATTCTTCTGTAATCACAAGTGATATATGGCTCACACTCAGCACAGTTAATAATAATTCGATCGATAGAATCTTCATTCTTTGGAGTCAGTTTTACATTAGTAGGGAAACCAGCTCCTCCTTGTCCTACGATCCCCGCATTTTTTACCGCAGTACGAATCTCTTCCTTGCTCATTTGTTCTAACGGTTTTACATTTTTTGCAAAATCAATTTCTTCATACTGATTATCATTTTCTACGATAATCGAATCTACTTTTGTTCCTGCAATTGTCATACGAGCTTCGATTGCTTTTACTGTCCCTGATACAGAGCTGTGGATATTTGCTGATATAAATCCACTCGCTTCCGCAATCAGCTGTCCAACTAATACGCGATCACCCTTTTTGACAACTGGAACTGCTGGCGCACCAATATGTTGGCTTAAAGGATATACCAGTTCACCCTTTGGCAGATAAGGAGTAATCGCTTTATCTTTGGATAACTCTTTTCCATCTTGCGGATGAATTCCACCTTTGAATGTAAATAATCCCATGTTCTTCCCTTCTTTCCCATTATTTTAATAGCTAATATTCTTAATTTGGCTATCAATTATCGACAAGAATATTATATGATATACTGTATACAATATCAATAATTGTTAACTTTTTAACGAGTTTTTTTTTAAACATTTTTCATAAATTGTTTATGAATTCCAATGTTTTTTATATATAAATCAGTATAGTAATGTAATTTTTTCACTAGTTCCTTACGTTTTTCTTACAAAAAACAGAGACTTATTTACTACTTTTAACAATCAATTTTGTATACAAGCTATAAGGATACACCTCTCTTTCTTCCTATTAAAATAATTCGTTTCTTTTGTGAAAATTGCCTATTTTTATTCTGGTAATATTTTCGATTCTCTCTATCTTTCTTTTATTACAATTGATTAATTATTCTTTCTGTTTTTTATATATTCACTCTATTCAATTAAAAGTAAAATTTTTCATCCATTTTCACTGTTTTTATTTTTTACATTTCTCTACTATATGCAATAATCATAATTTTATGTGAGAAAAAACGTCCTTAAAACGAAATAAGAGCTTCTTATCTAACAACTCCCCCTTATTTACGCATAGCACTTTTTTATGTTATAGGATAACTCGCTTTGCGAGGAATTTCCTACTAACATGAAAAAAGGCCGATATTCCTTCTATCGACCTTTTTCATAAACGTTTTAATAATCTCCTTTTGGCAATAATACATATTTTATATACCAAAACGTCTTTTTTTCTCCTTTTTTATAAACCATTTTTAATAGTTTTTCTAATAATGCTTGTGTTTCTGGGTGAATAATCATACGTTTCCTTCCTCTTGCATAATATTTCCAAGGTAATGTTTGATTATATTCTTTCCCATAATATACTTTACTTGCACAAATTCGATCAATGACCATTTCTACTACATAGCAAAGAGGCATTTTCATACCGGCTAACGGATACCGTCCATCTAAACTATAGTCAATCCAATATTCATAATGGTGCTTATTTCTCCCTTTATGATGCAACCAAGCAGAAGAATATCCTTTATCCATTCTTTCCGCGTTATTTGGACTCTCATCCCCTAAATAATACTTCACTCCTACTGAAAATTCAGTTGGAGAATATTTTGATAAATCATGAAGAATTCCTTGCTTATATAAGCCCACTTTAAAACAATATCGCATCACAAGCAATTTATGCGTCGTAATTGTTTTAAAATGTAGCCATGCTTTTCCTCCCATAAAAGTTCCACCTTTCTTTTTAATACTCCCAAATTTTCTTATCATCGCATTTTCTATCTTCTTGGATCACCAGCTCTGGGCTCTTAGCACTTACTTTTGTATTTGCCGGAATGGATTCTGTAACAAAAGTATTCCCTCCAATAATTACTTGATCTCCAATCACGGTTGTACCTCCAAGCACAGTGGAGTTTGCATAAATTGTCACATGATCTCCAATGGTTGGATGACGCTTTGTACCCGATAACTCCTGTCCCTTTCTTGTAGAAAGTGCTCCAAGGGTTACTCCCTGATATAACTTTACATGATTTCCAATAATCGTTGTTTCTCCAATAACAATTCCTGTACCATGATCAATAAAGAAATATTCTCCAATCTGTGCTCCCGGATTAATGTCAATTCCTGTCCTTCCATGAGCATATTCACTCATAATTCTCGGAATAAATGGAACTTTTTCCTCATATAAAATATGCGCCATACGATATACATAAATGGCGAATAAACCTGGATAAGAAAAAATAATTTCCTCTTTACTTCCTGCTGCTGGATCTCCATCAAATCCTGCTTGTAAATCTTTTAATAACATTTTTTGTACTTCTGGAAGTTTTTTAAAAAAACGATCACAAATTTCACTTTCACAAGCACATTCTTCAAAGCGTTCTCCATTTTTTGCCCGATCATAGGACATGGCAATACAAATTTGCTTCTTTAATTTATCATAAACATGATTCAAACGATACCCAACATAATATTCTATTTCTAAAGATAAAATGCTATCTTCCCCAAAATACCCTGGAAAAATAATCTTTTTTAGCTCCTGAATAATTTCTATAATTTCTGCTCGGTTTGGCAATGGATGACCATTTTTTGGAAGAAAAATACTTTCTTCTTGATAATTTTTTGTAAAATGTTCCACTGCATAATCTAAAGCTTCTTTTTTACCCATATTCCTCTCAACCTTTCTACCTTTCACTGTCTAATGTTAGCAAACCTTTCTTATGCCTATTATTACCAATGATGAGAAACACATCTCACAAATTTTTCACGTTCACGGGCAAACTCGTTCCCTTCGCGTAAACGATGAGGAACTGGATTTTCTAATTTCTCCAGTTCCTAGATACTGCCAAATGTTATACGCATTGGCGATCCATCTCAAATTACTTACAATTTTATTTTACATTAGTACAGAACAATCTTTTTGTCAAGAATGGCAATCTCTCATTAAGAAAGATGTATATCTTTTAGCACTTGTGCAAATACATTATTCACTGGTGCTTTTGCCTCCTCTTGTATTTTTTTCATATAACGATTTACATCTTTTTTGGAAACACCTGCTCCCTCTTTCTTTCTTCTTTCTTCAAATGCTTTCAATTTTTCTTTATGCCCACAAGCACAAATAAATGTCTGTTCTTCTTTCTTTCCCCAAAGTTCCATTTTTTTATGACAAACAGGACATCTTGCATTTGTCATTTTAGCAACGCGTTCTCGATAACCACATTCTCGATCTTGACACACGAGAAGTTTTCCATTTTTATTTGACACGGATAATAAACGCTTTCCACAATTTGGGCATTTTTTATTCGTTAAATTATCATGGCGAAACGTTCCTTTTCCTTCTTTGATCTCTCCAATCAATTGTTCTGTATATGCCTTTATTTCCTCTAAAAACTGATCTTTTTTTCCTTTTCTTTCGGCAATCTGTTTTAACTTCATTTCCCAATCAGCAGTTAATTCTGGTTTTTTCATATCTTCTGGAACCAATTCTAATAGCTGCTTCGCCTTTGAAGTAATATGAATTTCATTTCCTTTCTTTTCCATTAAAAAAGTGTGGAACAATTTATCAATAATATCCGCTCTTGTGGCAACGGTTCCAAGTCCCCCTGTCTCTTTTAACGTCTTCTTTGCATCTTTATCGTCAGAACTCATATATTTTGTTGGATTTTCCATCGCAGATAATAGCGTGGCTTCCGTAAAATATGGTGGTGGCGTCGTTTTCCCTTCCGTCATTGTTATAGAAACCGTTTCGTATTTTTTGCCTTTTTCAAATTCATTCATCGGTTCTTCTATCTGTTCTTGTTCATATACTTCATAATAACCAGATTTTAAAATATGTTTTCCAGTAGCGATAAAGGTTTCTTTTTCCACCTTTCCAATTACTGTTGTCTGTTCATATTCAAATGGTGGATATAATACTGCAAAAAATCTTCGAACTACCATATCATAGATCTTTCTCTCCTCCTGTGTCATAGATGAGAGATTTACATATTCTTCTGTTGGGATAATAGCATGGTGATCGGATACTTTTTTGTCATCTACAAAACTCTTATTTGTCCGAATTGACTGTTTTAATAAATAAGAGGCATAATTTCGATAAGGACCTACGCCACATGCCTTTAAACGTTCCCTTATTGTTTCTACAATATCAGAACTCAAATATCGAGAATCGGTTCTTGGATAAGTTAATACTTTATGATTCTCATAGAGCCTTTGCATAATATTCAACGTCTCTTTTGCCGAATACCCATATCTTTGGTTCGCTTCTCTTTGTAATTCGGTTAAGTCATAAAGAGCTGGGCTATAAGACTTCTTTTTTACTTTATTTACTTCTTGTATTTCAATTTTTCGACCAGTAATACTTGTTTTTATTTGTTCTATTTTATTTTTGTCAAAAGAACGATTTCCCTTTGTCTTAGGATCTTGCCATACAAAAGAAGTTCCACCCGCACGAAGTGTCAATCCATAATAATTTTTTGCTTGAAATGTTCGAATCTCTTCCTCTCTTTTTGCAATCATCGCTAACGTTGGCGTCTGCACGCGTCCACAAGATAATTGTGCATTATATTTACAAGTTAAAGCTCTTGTGGCATTGATGCCAATAAACCAATCCGCATAAGCCCTTGCTACAGCCGCATCATACAAAGGATTATAATCCCTTCCATCTTTCAAATGCAAAAACCCTTCTTTAATTGCTTTATCCGTTACAGAAGAAATCCATAAACGCTTAATTGGCTTTTTACAATTGGCCTTTTCAAGAATCCAACGGGCAACTAATTCCCCTTCTCTTCCTGCATCTGTTGCAATAATAACTTCCTTTATATCCTTTCGATACAACAATTCCTTTACCGTTTTAAACTGCCTTGCTGTTTGCTTCATAACAACTAATTCCATTTTTTTTGGAATCATTGGAAGATCTCCTAATCTCCACTCTTTATATTTCTCATCATATTGTTCTGGATCCGCAAGCGTTACAAGATGCCCAAGCCCCCATGTAACGACATATTTTTCCCCTTCTATATAGTTATTTGTCTTTTTATTACAATGTAGGACACGAGCAATATCTCTTCCTACCGATGGTTTTTCTGCCAATACTAATGACTTCATCTTAACTCCTCTCTACTTCTATTATATTTTTCTTATCATACAATAAGTTCTTATTTTATGACTTATTTTATCAAATTTCTTACTTTCATACAAATAAAATACCAAACTTTCTAAAACATAATAAAACCCGCCAATTCAAAAATTAAACTTTACTTCTATTCACATATAATTTTCCGATAAAATAAATTGACTTTTCTCCCATTGTATACTAAAATATATAGCAAATAATTAACATTGTTAACTAAAAATGTTATAGATACAAAAAAGGAGCGTCAAAAATGAAGCAAGAACAAAATACAACAAACCCTGATGAAACTATTTCTTGGATCAAATTAGCAGATTCTATGCAAACTATTCAATCCTTTTCTAAATTATCCGCTCTTCCAAAGTCAAATATGGCATTGGCAAGTCCAACAGAACTGGATCTTTTATCACGAATCGCTCTATCGGATACGCCTCTTACACCATTATCTCTAAGCGATAGTATGGGCATGAACAAGTCTGCCATTAGTCGATTAATCCATTCTCTTTTAGAAAGAAATTATATTAAAAAAATTAAAAATCCTTATGATAAACGCAGCTATTGTCTCGCTTTAACAAAAATTGGAGAAATAGAACTGGATAAAAATTATCGTCAAATGCTAAAACCTGTGTCTTGTATTTATCATTCTCTTGGAGAAAAAAATTTCTATTTACTACTTGATCTCCTTACTAAAGCAAATAACTCATTAATAGAGCATAAAAAAAATGCTTTTTCAAAAATTGAGCTATCAAAGAATTTTCTCCCAAAAGAAAACTCTACAATCTAGAAAGGATGTTATTTTATGAAATTTTATTCGGTCATGCAGATGAATGCCATCACTTGCAAGCATCTTATTAAGACCGCTTCTACTAAAAAGGAAAAACAAAAATATCAATGTGCTTTTATATTAAAAAATCTTTTATGTACTTTATTTGCCATCCTATTTGTTATTTTATTAAACTATTTTTTTGGGGCAGCCAATAGCGTTGCTGCTGTTGCCATTTTTTGTGCATTACTCACCCTTCGTTTTGTAGATTTTGGATATAAGATTCATTCTTCTATCTTTAGTCTTTTTCTCATCTTTTGTATTATGACATTTGCTCCATATTTTGTACACCAAACAGGTATCTTTACCGCTCTTATTATTAATATTATAAGTATTTTATCCATTGTCATTTTAACTTGTCATAATCCTCTCTATGGGAACCATTCCATTTTTGTATTTGATTATTTGCTTATTCAAGGAACACCAGTATTCGGTCATGATTTTATTCTTCGCATAGAAGAAATGTTTGTAGGATTTCTTATCTGTACCGTTATCTTTTTTATTAAAAGTAAAAAAAGGACATTTAAACGTGGCTTAAAAGATGTTATAAAAGAATTTTCTATTACTTCTAGTCGTTCTCAATGGCAACTCCGACTAAGCCTTGGCGTTTCATTAGCATTAATGTTGGGAGAACTTCTTCATCTCCCAAGAACTATGTGGTTAGGATTTAGCTCTCTATGTGTACTACAGCCTTTTCAAACAGATACTAAAACCCGCTTCCAACTTCGTATTCCTTTCATTATTATAGGAAGTATTTTATTTGGAATTCTTTATAGCATTTCTCCAACACCCATTCGTTCTATTTTTGGAATTCTTGCAGGTATTGTTGTTGGTTTTTGTGCTACATTCCAATGGACTACTATTATTAATTGTTTTGGTGGACTTTTAACAGCCTCTTCTATTTACGGACTAATTCCAGCTATTTTATTTCGTATTATTAATAATATCATTGGCTGCTCTTTTGCTTATTTCTTTCATATTGTTTTTCAAAAATCAATTCATCTGATTTTAGAGCGTGATAGTAAATTCATTACAAGAGTCCAACGGTAAGAAACGCGCTTTACAAACTTCTCACATTCGCAGGTAGTCACCATATATGAGCCAACATGTTCTAGTATGGATCGTTTGTCTTTGCGTAAATAAACAAAAGGTTATAAGAGCATTTATATCTTACAACCTTTCAAACGGTAGCTAAAGTTGATATTACAATAACTCACCAGCTCTTCTTGTCAGTATAAGTCCAAACAAAGTCCCAGCATTTGCTGGGACTTTAACTTTACTACAGTCTTTGATAACAAACTCTTAAAACGAGTTCTTCATCGTTTTTTTACTACATTCTTTATAAAATTACTATCTTTTCAATTTTTGATATAATCATAAGTAATTCCTCCTTTTTCATCCTTTAACAGCTCCCATGGTAATTCCTTGTGTAAAGTATTTTTGGAACATTAAAAAGATTGTAATAATTGGAATAGCAGCTAAAGCTGCTCCTGCCATAATTAATCCAAAATCACTTGACATTTCAGATTGTAACTTGGCAATCCCAAGGGAAATCGTTAATTTATCTCTTGAATTCAACATAATTAACTGCATAAAATAATCATTCCAAGAACTAATAAATGTAAAAATTGCAAGTGCCCCAATTCCTGGCTTTACCATTGGGAATACAACACTTGTAAACGTTTTGATCTCTCCTGCACCGTCTATTTTTGCCGCCTCCAACATTTCTGTTGGTATATTCTCCGAAAACTGCTTCATTAAAAATACGCCAAATGGCCATCCAATTGTCGGAAGAATAACGGCCCATAATGTATTATGTAAATGTAAAAATGACATTTCCTTTAAAAGAGGAATTAAAATTACTTGTTTTGGCAATGCCATTGCACAAACCAATAAACCAAATATAATGGTTCTGCCTGGAAATCGTTTCTTTGCAAGCACGTATCCTGCCATAGCAGCTGTAATACAAGTTAATATCATAGCTACAATAGAAATAAATACACTATTAAATAGCCATTGAAATGCTGGATTTTTAAACAATCTTATATAATTGTCTAATGTGATATTCGTTGGAAACCATTGTGGTACTGCTCGGTTAATATCAGCCGCTGTTTTTAGAGAGCCTGTTAAAATCCAATAAATAGGAAATATAAATAAAACGGCTAATATGACTAAAATTATAATTGAAATTCCTTTATAGATAGGATTGTTTCCTGTTTTTTTCTCCATAAGTATCCCTCCTAATCTCTGGAAGAACCAGCTACTTTAAATTGAATTGCTGAAAAGATAGCAATAATGATCGCCAAAATAACACCCATCGCATTTCCATATCCATAGCGATACAATTTAAATGCTTCGTAATAGATATAGTACATAATCGTGCTTGTAGAGTTATTTGGTCCACCAGAAGTTAATAACTGAATTAGCGCATAGCATTGGAAACTATTGATCGTTGTAATTACCAAAATATATAACGTTGTTGGCATAATTTGTGGCCACTTAATTTTCCAAAATACTTGAAACTTTGTAGCTCCATCAACCTCAGCAGCTTCAATTAAAGAAGCATCCACATTACCAAGTGCGGATACATAAAGTACAATTCGTTGGCCAATGGATGTGGTAAATAGAATTAAAATAATACACCAAATAGCTGTTTTTTCATTTCCAAGCCAACTGATCTTTTGATCGATAATCCCACCCGCTTGTAATACATAATTAAACAATCCTGTATACTGATTAAACATCCATTTCCAAACAACCGTTACGGCTACCGTTCCTGTTACAACCGGCAAATAAAAAACACACCGAAAGAAGGAACAGACAGGTCCTCTTAAACGATAAATAGCAGAACTAACCCAAAGAGAAAAAACCGTAACTGCTGGTACTGAAACAATAACAATTAAAATCGTATTCACTAGAGATTTCCGAAACACCTTATCCTTTGTAAATATCTCCACATAATTTTGGAATCCTACAAATTTAAAATCCGTCATCGTATAATTAAAAAAGCTGGTGACAAGACATAAAATCATTGGAACAATCACGAACCCTACAAAAAAAATTAGAGCAGGAAGTAAAAATAAATATGCTGATATCGTTTCCTCTCGATTAAAAATTCTTTTTGCTCTTTTTGTTTTTGTTAACACAAAAACCCCTCCTCTCTGATATCGTTATCTTATGTTTTTTAATGATCTCGAATCACCTATTTCCCATAGAAAAGGCATCGAACTCTATTTCATTTTCCTAGTATTTCCATAGAATCGATGCCATATTTTTCTTTTAAGAGATACTAAATTTTCTCACAAGCGAAAAAACTATCACTTTTTCTTATTTTGATGATGCCATAGCATTTTCTGTAGCTGTATTACAAATTTCCACGTATTGATCAACTGCTTCTTTTACATCGGTACCAGAAACGATTTTTTGTAGCATTTCCCACCATGCAGTACGTTGTTCCGCCCAACCTGGTGTTACATTATAATAATCCCCAAGATATTTCATAAAGGAATTAAAAACTGCCATTCGTTCCTCATCTTCTGCACCTGCATAGACATTTCCAAAGGATTCACGAACCGGAAAGAATCCAGAAGCGATAACACTTTCTGGTCCTTGTTTTTCATCATCACATACGAATTTAATAAATTCTTTTGCGGCTTTTATTTTCGCTTCGTCTTTATTATCAAAAATTCCAAATCCATAAATTCCACCTGCTAGTTCAGGAACGCCATCTTCGGATGGAAAAGCAACCGCATAAGGAGTAAATGCTACTTGTTCTGCATAATTACTTTCATTGGATGCGTTCCAAGCAAATGTCATAGCCGCTGTTCCATTGGCAAATAACTGTAACTCATCTGCCGCTTGAATCCCCGCGTCTGCACTTAAATCACCTTTTTTAACTAAATCAGCGATTAATTGTAATCCTTTAATTCCTTCTTCACTATTCATAGTCCACTTTGTGTGATCTGCATTTGTAAACTGCGCTTTATATAAGTTCATAGCAAGGGCTCTCGTTCCTTGATCCCCACCTTGTCCACCACAGTATACGATTCCCGTTGTTTCAACTCCAGATTTCTTTAACGCCTCTAATGCTTTTTGGAAATTTTCTGTTGTCCAAGTTCTCGTCTCTTGATCGATATACTGCAATGCATCCGCTTTTTCAAATAACTCATAGTTGATAGCCATGGAATGAGCATTCATACAAAGTGGATATTCATAATAAACTCCTGTTGGAGATTTGCAAGCATCCACTACTTTTTGGCTTACTGCTTGAATATCCTTTAAAGAATCTTCATCCCAAAGATCTGTTAAATCTACCATTTTCCCTGCCGCTCCCCAATTGGATACAAGGCGTTCCGGTCCTTCCATAATAATATCTGGTGTTGTTCCGGCCTCAATAGCAGCTGTCACCTGATCATCCCCTGATGTATAATCCAAATATTCTACTGTAACACTGACATCTGGATATTTTTCATTAAAGTTCGCAATAATCCCTTCTACTCTCTCTTGACTCCCCCATTCTCCGATAGGATATGTCCAAAGTTTTATTGCTGTTTTTTCTGATGCCCCCTTGTCTCCCCCTTCAGTAGTACCATCTTTACTAGCACTGCTTCCTCCACATGCTGCAAGACTCATTGCCATGGACGCTGCCATAAATAGTCCCATTGCTTTTTTCATTTTCATAATAAATCCTCCTTTATTTTAACTCTATGTAAAAGGGATATTCCCCCTAATACAGACTCTTATAATTGCTTGCAATTATTTCCCCTCTTTATTGGATTATAATGGCAAATAACTTTATTTTCAATCATTTTTCACAATTTATTCATTTCTTTACGGTTTTTTTATATGTATTTTTAATAAAATTTTGTTTATTTTTTGTCAATATATTATATATTTTATTTATATAATCCATGTTCAATTCTATATTTTTATGTATTTTTATTTTCTTTAACGTCTCTTTACAAAAATACCGAAGAAAATACATATTTTTTTATTTTAATACGTTAAATTAAAATCAGAAATAACTCTATTTCCGCTATTTTCTAATTCTTTAAAAGTTCTTTCATCTCACCTTATTATCATTTTCTTTTGGAAGTACAAACGATGATAAACACTCTTTATAGGCTCGTTGCCTTCGCATAAACGATGAGAAGCACACTTTGCGAACTTCTCACGTTGGCAGACAGTCGCCATATGTGAACATGCTCTCGCATGGCTCAACATCATAAACTTAAAAAAATTTACTATACTCTTAAAGGGGATTTATAGAAAATTCTTTTCGTCAAATCTATTTCATTAAAAAAAAGCTCACAATTCCCCCTTAAATAGAATGTGAGCTTTTTAAA
>DVIZ01000207.1 GCA_018710905.1 Candidatus Scybalomonas excrementigallinarum
AGTTCAAAGGAATCGGTTTCTTTCCCTTTTTGGACAACCTTTGTGATATTGCTTGCAAAATCATATGAAATCTGTATCGTTCGATCAATGCCATGTGCTTTATCCAGTGTTCGCTCTGAAATCAAACGATCTCGATTATCATATTCTCTTACGCTCTGATAACCTTCTGGTGTTACAATCTTTGTTCGGTTACCATTATCATCATACGAATACTTTGTAATTGCAAGTTTCTTTTCCCCTTCTCGTACAGGTAGTCCACTCTCTAATTCTTCCTTTTGTTCAATTAAGTTGTTCGCCTTATCATACTTATAATGAAGGACTTGCTTTACCGTTTCACTGATGACTTTTTCTTCATAGATCAGATTTCCTCGACTATCGTAACGAAGTTTTAACGTTGCTCCTTGTCCATCTTCTACAAGAGTCACTCGATCTCGATTATCATAGGTATAAGAAATGCAAAGATCTTTTTGCTGTTCTTCTACTTCTACGAGCTCACCTTGTTTATCGAACAAACCACTATGGCGAATTTCCTTTGTAATCCGATTCTTTTCATTGTATACGAACGAAACTTTTTCATATAAAAACTTATTGTTTTCTTTTTTCTCATAAAGAGATAATTTCTGTTCTTCTATACTTTGAATCTTGCTAGAATCTGAACTCTCTTCTTCCTGTTTCTCTATCTCTTTTGCTGATGTTAAAACAGTAAGTAAGTTCCCTCTTCTATCGTATTGATAATAGGTTGTCTTTCCAAAGGCATCGGTTTTTGAAGTGATGTTATCTAGTAAATCGTAAGTATAATTAACTTCTACTTCTCCATTTGGATCTAGGATTGTGATTAATCACCCTTTCATAAGAGAGTTTTTATTTTTCTCTAGTATACTATAATTTACTTTTTGGAATTCGTTCATTTATAGTTTTGAATAGAACAATCATTATTGATAGATTTTTCCATTCTTACTTTTAATTCTTTTACTTCTTTCTCTACCAATACTTCCCCATTATTTTAATATTACACTCTTCATCAAATAAGACCATAAATAGAGTATCAAGCCAATTACATTGAAATATAAGTCTAGGAGATATATCTACATCATTTCTTATTTCTATTTCTTTCAATTCCATCACTTGTACTAAATCTTCTTTATTCTTAATATCAATATATTGTTCCTTTATATCTTTCGCTTCAACTAACTTTCTTACTTCATTCTGATAATAAGATAAAATTCTATTTTCTATCTCTTCTTTATTTTTTTCAAAAAATTCTATAAACTTTTTTGCCATTTCAAAGAGCTCTTCAATTTCTTGGTATTTTTCAATTTGTGATAACGTAAACCAAACATCGTATTCTTTTTGAAACATCTCTATCTGGAACTTGTTTTTTAATCCTAAATCTATTGGACTTGTAAATATAAATTCTCCAATTCCTTCAATCATAATACCTTTCATTTTATTGATCTTGTATTTCGAATCATTCTCTTGTATTACATCTGAAGTCAAAACAGGTTCACATATATAATTCTTTATATTGTTTTTTTGAAGTATTTCTAACACTTTTCTACTAATAATATAATATGGAACTTCTACAATCCATTCTCTATATTCTTCTGAATCCCAAGTATGATAATTGTAATAAAATACATAGCTTTCCTGCGTTAAATTAAAATCTTTTGCTTCTTTTAAACTACTTCTATCATAAATTGGTATTCCCATCACCTCACATGAGGACTCTCTACAAACATCACATACTTCTGAAATATTCTTTTTCGTTTTTTCAGACATTGATGTAAGAGTATTAGTAATTACTAACTGACTTAGTTCTTCCTCTGCTTCTCTTGTTTTATAATCTAAGACTTCTTGAAATATAACTCCTGTGCATTCTTCTTTTTCAATTAATTCTCTTACTTTTTTTGATACTACAATTCCTGTAGTCATTTCACACATATCTAATTTATTTTTAATTAGTTTTGTAGGTACATATAAAGATGTTATTTGTTTCTGTTTTAAATCACATTTAACACATTTACTTTTGTATTCCGTATTAAAATATCGTGCATACTGCCAATTTTTTTGCCATTTTCCATCTTTAGGTGTGAATAAAAAGTATTCTATTTTTTCTTTTTCTTTTTTTGATAAATGTACTTTTTCATAATAATCATAGTCAGTTTTTGATTGTTCTAATAAATTCATCAGTTGATTATAACCATAACTATTTTTTTTTACTTTTATATAACCACGATAATATTCATACTCCTCAATATGAAATATATAATCTTCTTCTAACTCATTCATTTCATGTAATATTTTTCTTATTTTTTCTCTGATACTAGCTGCATAAAAAAAGTCTATCCTCACTGTAATATTCATACTTTCTCTCCTTTACTTGCGATTCATTATTTCTTTTTCTTAGTATCACAACCAATAGAAATATTCTGTTGTTTTTGCTTTTCCCTTTCTGCCTTCACTGTCTCCATCGCACCTTTTGTGGATATTTTTCTCTCGCTTCCATCCTTATTTTTTTGATCACTTATAAAACTATATTGCACTAATCCAGTTGTCTTACTTTTTTTCCCTGTTTGAATATTTTTTTGAGTTAAACTTGAATTTTTTACTGAATCAACTTCCATAGTCATTCCTTTTATTAATGAAGAACGTATTTTTATGCTTCCTTCTATATCATCTCCCACTTTATAATTTCCATTCGAAAGCTTAATGTAATTACTCAATTGATTTTTTCCTGCATTTAAAGACTCTTGTCTATTTGGCTTTACTTCCCATATTTTATTTCCTGATGCTAAATCAATTTCACCTCTATTTCCTTTTTTACTCCCTTTTGTATTAGACCCCTGATTTTTTTCTCTCTTAACACCTCTTTCTACCTCTACTGTTTGCCCAAGTTGTTTATTTAATTGATTTGCTGACACTACTTGTGCAGTCTCATGAAAACTTAAATAAATAGCACCATCTTTACTCTTTCCCTTTGTTACTGCTTTAATATTTTTTTCAATGATCTGTTCTAATAATTCCGTTTCATTAATTTCACCATTTTGATACTGCTGTTGAAATTTTTTCAAAGCAGTAATCTTTAAATACCCACTCGGATCATACCAAACAACCGGATTTCCCTTACAGTAATCATACAGATTCAATCCATCTCCACGATACACATCTTCTTGTGTAAATCGTCCTAGTGTTGGATTATAATATCTAGCTCTTAGATAATACTGATTACTTTCATTATCATACTGTTGTCCTGTATAGAGGATTCGGTTATGTAATATTTCCTTTTGGTTTCTTACATTTCCAAAAGCATCATATTGATAAAAGTTTTGAATCTCTTGATTTCTTCCAGTAATAAAAGCTGTGCTATTTTGTTCATCTAAGTGATAGAAACCGAAGGATTTTCTATTTATATTTGAATGCAGGATATCTTGTTTCTGGTTTTGGAAATATAATTCTTCACTTGCTACAACTCCATAACCTAGTACAAGTCGATTCCCTCTTCGTTCCTCTTGTTTCTTTGTTATCTCAGATAATAGTTCTCCTTGATAATACAAAAACTTAGAAGAACTTCCATTCTTTTTAACACCTGCTCTTAGGTATTCTCCATCATAGAAGTTTTCTTGGAAGTATCCACTTGTATTTTCACTTTTTATCTGTTGTCCAAATGGATTATAAGTGTAAGTCCAATCATACTGTTCACCAATTTCTTGTATGGTATTTCCTTGTTTATCGTAGATATAGAGAATTGTTTCTTTTTCTGATTGTCGTTTAAGTAGCTGATTTTTTGTATTATACCAAAACTTTTCTTCGGTTAGCTTTTCCTCTGAATTTTCTTGTTTTTTCCACTGCTTTTTAGAAAAACGGTTACCACAGAAATCATATTCATACTGTATTGTTTCTTCTGCTTCGTTTTCATAATACGATTCTTCTAATCAAACGATTCATGGAATCATACTGGTAATAAATTCTTGTATCAAACAATTCAAAGTTTTCTTCGTCTTCTTTTAAACTTAGACTTCTTCCAACCTTTACAATTCAATTTCTATTTTCTATCAAAATACTTAATCATATTTAAATTCTTTAAAATAATCATCATTCCCATCTAACCAATACTCAAACCATGATAAAAACCCTCTTCTTGGTGCACATGGTTGAATTCCTATATCTGTAAAAAGCCACATCTGTCCCCTCTCCTTTCCTGTTATGATAATATTCCAAGATTGCCCATCTCCAATATCAATAAGTTGTATATTGCCTTTCTCCACTTTATCTACAAAATCTTCATTATCATCATCTTCCCATATCCAATAATTAGTAAATATAAATTCCTCTTTTACCTTGTAAATATCAAAAACTAGTTCTTCAAATTTTCGCAAATAATATCCATCTATCATTTTACAACCATTTCCAATTTCACTATAAAATAATTTTAATTCTTCTGGTAAACAAATATTATTTTTCTTTTCAAACTCTCTTATTTTTTCTTTAGAAATTGCCTCATTTACATAAACTCCATTATGTTCAATTTTATCTTTTATCCTTTTTATATTCATATCCATATAATTCACTCCATTCTACTATATTTTTAACAATATAATTATATAGTTTTAATTTATATATTATTTTATCTTATTTTTTATTTTAATTATTGAGAAACTATCATCTGATTTATAATTGATAACACTTCCATCAGGTTTGAAAATTCTTACCATATTAGTGTCTGCAGTAACAAAATTTTTACTTTCACTTATAGCTAAACATCTAAAATAATTTTGACAGTCTTGACACATAGGCTGTGAAATTCCTATTGGTTTATCAGTTTTTAGCGATAATTGCTTTTCAGCATGTGAAGCGTTATATTTCCCTTTTATTCCTTGATCATTAGCACCTGCATTACGCAAATTATGACCAATTTCTTGTGATTTATCTATAATATCTTCAGGAGAAACTCTAATAAAATCTGTATTATCTTTTAACTTTTTCCAACCACTTAAAGTATTTATTTCTCCGTCTGAAGCTACTGTTTTTCTTTTAGGAGGTGCACCATTATATCCATATTTTTCTGCTAATTCAAAAGCTGTTTGTTGAGCAATCTTAGCTTGTATTATTTCATCTTCAAAACCATTCTCTTTATTAGATACATTCCCCTTATCTATTTTGCAATTTTCATACCCACTCGGATCATACCAAATAACAGGATTTCCCTTACAATAATCATACAGATTCAATCCAGCCCCACGATACACATCTTCTTGTGTAAAACGCCCTAGTGTTGGATTATAGTATCTAGCTCTTAAATAATATTGATTACTTTCCTTGTCATATTGTTGTCCTGTATAGAGAATTCGGTTATGATGTGTTTCCTTTTGGTTTCTTACGTTTCCAAAAGCATCATAAGTATAAGAGTTTTGAATTTCTTGGTTTCTACCAGTAATAAAAACGGTGCTATTTTGTTCATCTAAATGGTAAAATCCTATTGTTCTTCTATCTGATTTTGCATGGAAGTTATGATGTTCATGTTCCTCTCTATGGTTTTGTAAGCCTAGTTCTTCACTTGCGACAACACCATATCCTAAAATCAGTCGATTTCCTTTTCTCTCTTCTTGTTTCTTTGTTATCTCAGATAATAGTTCTCCTTGATAATACAAAAACTTAGAAGAACTTTCATTCTTTTTAACTCCTGCTCTTAGGTACTCTCCATCATAGAAGTTTTCTTGGAAGTATCCATTTGTATTTTTACTTTTTATCTGTTGTCCAAATGGATTATAGGAGTAAATCCAATCAACTTCTTCACCAGTTTCTTGTATGGTGTTTCCTTGCTTGTCATAAGTATAAAAAACGGTTCCCTTTTCTAACTGTCTTTTTATCAGTTGATTCTTTTGATTATACCAAGACTTCTCTTCTAGGATATTCTTATCTTTCCACTGCTTTTTAGAAAGGCGATTTCCACATAGATCATATTCATACTGAATCTTTTCTTCTGTTTCATTTTCATGATACACTTCTTCTAACAAGCGATTCATCGAATCATACTGATAATAGATTCTTGTATCAAAAAGCTCGAAGTTTTCTTTATCATCTTTTAAGGCAAGACTCACTCCTACCTTTGCAATTCGATTTCCATTCAAGTCATACTCATATGCAAAGTCGCAAAGCGGTTTCTTTTCTTTTGTCAATGTACTTAAACGACTGATATTGCCATCCGTATCGTATTCATATGTTGTACGGATTCCGTTTTGATACTTTATCTCTTTTAATCTTCCATCTATCGTATGTTGGTA
>DVIZ01000208.1 GCA_018710905.1 Candidatus Scybalomonas excrementigallinarum
TAAAAAATAAAAATATATAATTTTATTTTATTGTTAAAATCTGTTATAGTGGAGAAAGCAATTGAGAAAAGAGAGGAAAATATTATGAGTAAAGTAAAAGAGAATTTTGCAGGAGTTTTATTTTGTTTTATTCTTGCATTGCCAGCATGGTTTCTTGGAAAAGCATTTCCTGTTGTAGGAGGACCTGTTTTTTCTATTTTAATAGGAATTGTACTAGCATTATTTATTAAAAAAACAGAAAATTTACAATCTGGTGTTAAGTTTACATCAAAAAAAGTCTTACAATATGCCGTTATTTTATTAGGCTTTGGAATGAATTTAACCGATATTTTGGAAAAAGGAAAAGAATCGTTACCAATTATTATTTGCACAATTGCTACATCACTTATTATTTCTTATGTGTTATGCAAAGCAATGCATATTCCAAGTAAAATTTCAATATTAGTTGGAGTTGGTTCTAGCATTTGTGGTGGTTCTGCTATCGCAGCAACTGCTCCCGTTATTGATGCGGATGATGAAGAAATTGCACAAGCCATTTCTGTTATCTTTTTATTTAATATTATTGCTGCATTAATTTTTCCACATCTTGGAGCGATGTTAGGATTAAGCAACGAAGGATTTGGAATTTTTGCAGGAACAGCTGTAAATGATACGTCTTCAGTAACAGCAGCAGCTTCTGCTTGGGATGGAATGCATGGAACAGGAACAGCGGTTCTTGATCAAGCAACCATTGTTAAATTAACAAGAACATTAGCAATTATTCCGATTACATTAGTATTAGCTTTTATGCAGATGAGAAAAGCCAAAAAAGAAGGAACGGAGTCAGGAGCTACCTTTAGCTTAAAGAAAATCTTCCCATTTTTTATCTTATTTTTTGTATTAGCCTCTGTTGTTACAACGGTATTTTCTTTACCAACAGAAGTGACAGCACCATTAAAAGAGTTAAGTAAATTCTTCATTGTAATGGCAATGGGAGCCATTGGATTTAACACAGATATTGTAAAATTAGTAAAAACAGGTGGAAAACCAATCTTTATGGGATTATGTTGTTGGATTGGAATTGCTATTGTAAGTCTTTTACTCCAACACGCGATTGGAATTTATTAAAAAATACCGAGTAACACTATTTTTTGTGTTGCTCGGTATTTTTTATCATTTTTGAGGAGAGTGTAATGTCTCTTCAATCGTATTCAATAGTTCTTTATTTTTTTCAGGGCTCATCATGCAAAAGCGGAAATAATATGGAGAAAGCCCTTCAAACGTAACACAATCTCGTATCATAAGACCTTTGCGAATACAAATATCAAATAAGTCTGATGCGGTAATATCATCTCGTAATATTTTACATAAAATAAAGTTTCCAGTTGGTTGTATATAAGAAACGTTTTCCATAGAAGCAAGTCGTTCACAAGCACGATCTCGTTCGGAAGAAATTAATTGTTTCGTTGCCTTGATGTATTCGATATCGGAAAACATAACTTCACCAGCTAAAGAAGCAAGGGAATTGATGGTCCAAGGATTTTTCTCTTTTTTCATCGTTTCTAAAAGAGAAAGATTTCCACAAATAGAATAACCGAGACGGAGTCCAGGGGAAGCAAAAAATTTACTAATTCCTCGAAGAACAACAAGGTTTTCAAACTCTTTTGTAAGAGGGACAGAAGTAATTTCCTCTGTATTTGGTGCAAACTCCACATAAGTTTCATCTACAATGACAAAGATATTTTTTTCTTTACAATAAGAAAGAATTTCTCTCATCATGTTGGAAGAAAGAGCGGTGGAAGTTGGATTATTTGGATTGCAAATAATGAAAAGATCAAAGCCTTCGGTAAGCGTCTTTTTTAATTCTTCCATACATAACTCAAATTGATTTTCTTCTTTTAAGAAATGAAAAAAACATTCTCCACCAGCTAGATGAATTTCTCGTTCATATTCGGAATAAGTAGGAGCAAGAAGGAGGGCTTTTTTTGGATGATGGAGTTGGATAAATAAAGAAATTAGCTCAGTGGCTCCATTTCCAACGAGAATAGAACGATAGTCCGCTCCAACATAAGTGCCAATGGCCTTTCTAAGATTTGTATACTCTCGATCTGGATAAGAAGTAACGACATCAATATTTTCCGCTAATGTTTTTTTCATTAACGGAGAAATACCGAGGGGATTGACATTCGCCCCAAAACTTGTGATCTCTTCTTTTTTGATATGATATATTTGTTCAATTTTTTCTAGATCACTTCCATGAAAGTGTTCTTTTGGTGTTAACATAATGAATAAACCTCTTTTCTATGATGAAATACTATTTTTTCTATGTTCTATTATAATACAAGATCTTAGATTCGGACAAGGAAATAAAAAATATAATTGTTAATTTATGCTCTTTTTTCTATGCGTATGAAATCCCTTTGTTTTTTCGAAAAACACTGTTATAATGAAATGGAATATTTACGAACAATGAAATTTGATGAAATAGGTAGGTGGTTGACGAATGAAGAAAAAAATCTGGCAAATGTCGGAGGGGAAATTTGATATAAAACGTCCGAAAGTAAAGATTTCTGAGGAAAAAATTCAGTTGCAACTAAAAGAGGGGGACTTTTTTGAAGGGGAATTTCAGGTAGAATCTATCAATAAAGAGCCAATCAAGGGGTGTGTAATTTCCACAAATTCATTAATGGAAATTGTTTCGGAACAAGATTTTATAGAGACACAATACGGAATTCGCTATTATTTTAATGGAAAAAATACACAAGCAGGAGATAAAGAAACAGGTAGTTTCATTTTAATTACCGATGGAGGAGAATTTGAAATTCCTTATGAAGTGATGATTGAAGGAAATTATTTGACAACAACTATTGGGGAATTAAAAGATATCAGTAAGTTTTTAGAACTGGTAGAAAAAAATCGAGAAGAAGCGTTAGAATTATTTGCTTCTGTAGAATTTGAAAAGGTACTATTAAAAGGAGAAGATGAGAAGAAATTAGTGTATCAGGCTTTGCTAGAAAGTCGTTCTCTTGCTCAAGCCATGGAGGAGTTTCTTGTTTTCTTAAAAGAAAAAGAGCCTGTGTATTTGAGTTTAAATGAAACAAAGGTAACGATATTACCAGAACAAGATCGGTATGAACTTAAAGTAAAACAGAATAGAGAAGGTTATGTAGGGGCTATTATACAAGAGCAAAAAGGATATTTACATATAGAAAAAACAGTGTTACATCAAGAGGACTTTCAAAATCAAGAAGCGAGCATTGTTTTTGAAGTGGAGAAAATTAGCCGATCCATTCATGATTGGAATACTGAGTTAGAAGTTCTTTGTGGAAGCCAGATAATAAAAATCCAAGTTTCTTATGATTCAGGAGAAAAAGGAAGAAAGAAAAGAGAAGAGTTAGCAAAGAAGAGAATATGGAAAAAGAAAGCATTTGAGCTTTATGAAAATTGGTTTTTATATCATACGAATTTATTATCAGAAGAGAGATATAAAAACAATGAGAAAAAAATAGCCTTATCCCTTCAAGAGGAAGACGAAGGAAGAAAGGTAATTCTTCCAGAAGAGCATTATGTTCATTTGCTAAATCTTCTGTCAGAAGAGGCAACAAAAGATTCGTTGAGAAAAAAAGAAGAGTTAATTGCCTTGTATGAAAATGGCTATCATAGTCCGTTTCTTTCCTATGAAATGTTAAAAGATATGAATGAGGAGCCAGAGTTATTGACAGAGTTAAGAGGAGCAGAACTTTATGCTTTAAAATGGGGATGCAAGTATCAGTTTGTCTCTATGCGCCTTTTAGATCGGTTTATGCAATTGGCATCTCATGAAAAACAGTTTTCAAGGCGAGTATTTGAGCTGGCCAAGAGATTTTATGAACAGCAGCCATTGAAGGAATATTTGACGATTCTTTGTAGCATTTTAATCAAAGGCAATCGAATGGAAGAGAAGTACCATATTTACTACAAATTAGGCGTTCAAGAATCATTAAAATTAATTGGACTTTGTGAGGCATATATTCGAAGTATGGATCATAGAGAATATGGGATCATTCCACGCTCTATTCTGTTATATTTTGTGGATGCTGAGCCGCTTCCAGAAGAGGAAAGGGCCTATTTATTTGCCAATATTTTATATCACGATCGAGAATATGAAGGCATTTTATATCAATTTGGAGAAAAAATGCAATCTTTCATTAAAGAACAGATGCAAAAAGGAAAAATAAGTCAAGATCTGTTCTATTTATATAGAAGAAATTTTGAAAGAATGTTAATTAGTGAAGAGTTGTTGACAGAGCTTCCAGGGATTTTATTTAAACAGAAAATAACATGTCAACATCCGTTAATCACTGGAGTAATGGTATATCATCAGGAGACAAAAAAAGCCTCATATTATCCTTTGATCAATGAGACGGCCTATCTTGATCTGTATACGGATCGTTATAAGATTATATTGTTAGATAAGTTAGGGAGACGATATGTAAATTCGATTCCTTATGATTTACAAGATCTTTTTGAAGATTCTCGCTATATGAGACTTTGTTATCAATATAATAAAACACAGCCGATGTTACTTTATCGACTTGGGCGTCATACACTAAAGTATCACCAGTCAGATGCGAGAGCGATTCAAGTAATAAAAAATGTTCTAACGTTAAACGATATTGATGAGAAGTTTTATTTAAATTGTTTAAAGTTGATTATTGATTATTATTATGAGAACTATGAAGGAGAATTGTTGGATGAATATTTACAAAAAGTAGATTTAAGCCGTTATGAACGAGAAGATAGAAATCAATTATTAGAGTACATGATTACAAGAAGAATGTATGGGCCTGTGCTACGTTCTATTGAGGAATATGGCTATCAGGGAATTATGCCAAAGAGAATTCTACGGCTCACTTCTTACCTGTTAAAAAGTACAGCTGTGACAAAGGATGAGTTTCTCCTCGCTATGTGTATGTATGCCTTTCGCAATGAACGGTATGATGAATATTCATTGGAGTACATTGGAAAATATTTAATTAGTTCCTTAAAGGAGATGATAGAGGTTTGGAACACATCTTTTGAAAACTCAGTTCGAATTGAAGCATTAGAAGAAAATATTTTAGCCCAGAGCTTATTTGAAGAAAATATTTGTGAGGGTCTCTTTCCTATTTTTGCTTCGTTTTGGGAGAGAAAATCCGAAAGTTTGCTTGGAAAAGCATTTTTACGCTATGTAAGCTATGATAGTTTTGTAAAAGAATATCCATTTCCAATTGAATTTTATCGGATATTAAAAGACGCAGTATTAACCGAGCGTATTACCGATGATTTTGGCAAGATGGCATTGCTTTATGACTTATCGGAGCAATCGGAAGTTGAGGAAGAAATGTTGCCTTGGATTCAAAAGACCATTAGTGAGTTTACAATGGAAGGAATTGTATTGCCGTTTTTCCAAGCATTTGCAACAACTATTTCCGTGCCTTATGAACTGAAAGTGAGAAAGTGTATTTGTTATCATGGAGAGAGAAACAGTACCTATTATATGAGGTGTGGTTTAAGAGGCGAAGAAGGAAAATATTATGGAAAGGCACAAAAAATAGAGATGAAAGAAGTGATGCCAGGGATTTATACGGCATATTTTGTAGTCTTTTATAAAGAAGAGTTAGAATATAGTGTTTGGCAGAAAAACGAACATTCGGATCGCATGGTAAAGACAGGAACACTTCAAGGGGAAAAAGAAGGAAAGGAGAAGAACGAGAGTCGATTTGATTTATTGAATTCCTTTCTTATGAGCGTTGAGGCAAAAGAGGATGATAAAATTTATGAACTTGCAAAAGAATATATCTATCATACAAAATTAATCGATCAAGAGTGGTCGCTGTTATAAAAATAAAGAGAGGATTAATATGGATACAATAAAACAAGAGACGTTATTAGGGATTGATCTTTCCTATGCTTATACACAAATTAGTTATCAGACTGAAGAGATGGAACAGCCAGAAGCGTTTACCGAACAAGAAGAGCGAGCATTGATTCCCAATCTTTTATTTTATGGGCAAGAGTCAAAAAAGTGGTATAGCGGATATGAGGCTAGACAAAAAAGAGATGAAGAACAAGGGAGCTTTTTTGAGGATTTTGATAGAAAGTTAAAAAAAGAAGAAAAAATCATGATAGAAGATACCTTATATTCTTACAAACAGTTGTTTGTGAAGATGTTAGCCCTACATATGAAGAAGTTAAAAATTTCTTTTCAAGATGCACGCATTGCAATTACTAGTGGAAATCCGGATATACTGTTTGATGAATTAGAAGATGTAAAAAAATGGATAAAAGAAAAACAATGTATCATTCATAGAATCAGTCATTTTACTGCGTTTATGGCCTTTGTTCTTCATCAAGAGGAATGTAGTGGAACAAAAGGAATTGGGTTATTAGAATACAAGAAAGAAGGGATGGCATATCACTATCTTGGAAGAACGCCAGCAGGGGATATGCTTCAAATTCAAACGATTCCATTAGAGGAACGATTGGAATTAGAACAAGGGGAGTCAAAAGACGAAAGATTTGCCAAAATGCTCGAAAAGCTGTTCTATCAATATAAGACTCCTGTTGTTTATTTGACAGGAAGCGAATTTGATGGTGATTGGATGAATGAGACTTTGAAAGTTGTTTGTCGAAACAGGCGGGCTTTTATGGGACAAAATTTGTTTACAAAAGGTGCTTTTTGTTTCGCATTAGAAGAAGGAAGAAAGAGAAATCCAAAACTACTTGCCAATGGACTGTGTTTATATAATATTGGAACAGCCATTACGGTAAATGGGCAGCCAAGGTTTGCTCCTGTTGTAGAAGGCGGTTGTGACTGGTACGGGCAAAAGGGAGCTGTGCAGTTCATGTTGGAAAATGAGCAGAAGATGGAAATTATTTATCAAAATCTTAGAACAAAAGAGATTGAGAGGGAAGTGATGGTTCTTCATGGAATGCCTAAACGCCCTCCGATGACTACAAGAGTAGAAGTAGAAGCACAATATACTTCTAGTAAAGAAGGCTATTTAAAAATCAAAGATTTAGGATTTGGAGAATTATTTCCAACCTCTCATCAAATTTGGGTGAAAAAGATCGTATTAAAAGAGTAGGAGGTGGCAAAGTGGGAAAAGTGATTGTATGTGAAACGAAAGTGGCAAAAAATCCATTTTGTTTTCAAGAAACAGGACAAAAATTTTATTCTTATGAAGAGTTATGCTATTATATTTGTCAATATCCAGCTTTATTTCAAGTGGATTTTGTAACCGATGAATTAATTGAATGGTTGCAAAAAGAAATAAAGGCGTACACACTAGCGGAAAAGCTTGCTTATTTAAAAAGGGATAATGTACAAAGCCGAGCACAAGTGTTAACGATTTTAGAAGCCTATCCTTATTTAAGCCCAAAAGATATTCGTGCGGTAATCGAGCGGCTTGATTTATTGCACTTAAAAGAACCTTGGTTACAAAAGAGGTATTATGCCGATGCACTTTATAAAGCTGGAAAACCACAACAAGCCTTAAAGATTTATGATCATCTTGTATATGAAATCCCAGAACGAGAAGAGAATTATCAATGGTTAGCAGCAGTATGGCATGCAAAAGGGAGTTGCTTAGCAAAAGATATGCAATATGAAGAAGCGGCAAAAAGTTTTAAAAAAGCTTGTGAATATGGAAATTATGAGAAATCTCGGAAAAGTTATTGGATTACACTCTATTTACTTGGAAAACAGGAAGAAATAAAAGAAGATATTGCCCAAAATAATATACCAATTGAGAAATATTCTGATTTTATCGAAGAGATGAAGCGGAAAGAAGAGACTTTAGTGGATTATAAAGACTATCAAAGATTAGAACGAGCTTGTACTTTAAAAGAGGAAGGGAATCAAAAGGAATATCAAAAGATGATGAAAAATCTTTCTGCTAAATGGAAACAAGAATATCGTGAGAATACGAGAATACGATAAAAATGCGGAGAGAGAAAAGTGATGGAGTTAAAAAAACAGGAAAAAGATCTCGATACCATTTGTGATCGAATCGCAGAAGCTACTTATTATATAGAAGATCTTCAAAAAGAAGAAAATATATTAGAAGAATATTTAATGGATATGGAGCGGATGGAAAGGTTCTTAGCGGAAAGAAAACGAGAAAGGTATCCGATGTTTTACAAATTGTATGCAATGGATACTAGTTATGAAGCCAAACCAAAGGAGTTTTCCAATTTATTGTTTAGTATTTTTAAGCAATATGAAAAAGAAATGGAAAGCGATCAAGAAGAACTTAATAAGTTAGAAAACGAGCGGGAAAAAATGACAAAAGAAGTCAATCATTTTGCCGAAGAAGAAGTCGCATTAAAGGAAAAAGAAGAGCAATATAAAGAAAGACAAAAAACTTGTTTGGCTTGGGCAATTAGCATCGTTCTTATGACGGCAATGGCAGCTGGAGGTTTTGTTTTTCTTGGATTATGCTATGAATTTTCCTATAAAATAGGAATTTCTTTTTGTATTTTAATCGGTGCTTTTTTACTGCTTATTGTTTTGCAGTTAAATGGCAGAGTAAAAAGGAAAACGAGAGTGATACAAAGGAAGTTAGAACACTTTGGTCAATACGAAGAGTATAGGAAAGAACGTTTGGAACAAAATTTATTTTTGAAAACATCCTTAGAATGTAAGTATCTTATTAAAAATTCACAAGAGTTTGATCATTTGTTGAAACAATATAAAGAAACACAACAAACCGTAGAGTTAGAACAAATAGATGAGGAGAAGAAACATATCATTGCCGTTCTCTTAGAAGAGGGATTTTCTTATCCAACAATTTTTGTGAATGCTTCTTATAGTTTCGTGGAATACGCGGAGCAAAAGAAAATAAAAAATTATTTTGCACGAAGAAAAGAACAGGTAGAAAAGCATCTTTCATGGCAAAAAGAAAGACAAGAAAAGTATATTTTAGAGATGAATCAAATAGTAACCAAATATCCGCTGTTAAAAACGTATGCAGAAAATATGTTAGAAGAGTATGGATTAAAAATAGAATGAGAAAAAAGCTATTGTAGTGAGTTCTACAATGGCTTTTTTTGTTTATAGGAAATACTTTGTTATATGAATGTATGAAAGTGTTGGTTTCCTATGAAATAAAAAAGTACTACGTGCAACAATGCACACTTTGTTCTTATGCGAAGGCGACGAGTCGTAGAAGAGCATACATATAGTAGGAAAGTTTCACGTAATAATAAAAATAACTTACCAAAAAAGGATAATAATGGAAAGAAAGTAAAAATAAGTTTGTTTTTATATAAAAGACATATGTATGTAATACGAGGAAAAACGAAAAAAACTGTAAAAAGTGTAGTAAAAAGCATTGAAAAAAATATGAAATTTAGTGCAAAATATATGTAATATTTTTGTAATAATTACTTTACAACTCTGTAATCATATGCTACAATAGCAACCGTTAACAAAATCAGGAGGTTATTCAGAGTGATGAAAACAATGAAGAAATTACTGATATATACTTTTGTGTTATTAATGACAATTTCGCCATTACAAGTAAAGGCAGCATCAAAATATAAAGTACAATACTTAGGAAAGTTTAAATTAACGGCTTACTGTGGTTGTTCTAAATGTTCAGGAAAATGGGGCAACGGAACAGCAAGTGGAACGATTGCAAAAGAGAATCATACAGTTGCGGTTGATAGAAAGCTAATTCCGCTTGGAACAAAATTGCAAATTAATGGGACAAGATACTTAGCAGAAGATGTCGGAGGTGGGGTAAAAGGAAAACACATCGACATTTATTTTAAAAATCATAAGGACGCCCTTAAATTTGGTTTAAAGAAAAATCAAAAGGTTTATAAAGTAGTAAAAAAATAATAGATTATGTGCAATACCGATAAAATGAATTTGCGAAAGAAGACAGCAAAAAAAGTCAAACACTTAAAAAGCAATTTCAAGTAACAAGAAATCATTTAAAAGTATATATCACAAAAAGAAAGATGCATCTCAATTTGAGGTGCATTTTTTCTCATATACTAGGAAATGGTGTGTTCTAAAGTGGTGAAGAGTGTACAACGCAAAGGTTGTTTTGGGTGTATTTTGTATTAAAAAAAGAGCACAAATATGAAATAATGAGTATAGATGAGAAAAAAAGAGAATATGCTTAAAAATATGGAAAAAAATCCAGTATTTAAAATAATTAGAACTTGATTTTTTATTCCATGTAAACTAATATAATACTAACGATTAGCACTCGGATACAGTGAGTGCTAACAGACGGATGGAAGAATGAGTAAAAATTCTTTCATAATAAAAATAAAAAAACATTATTTTGGAATATTAAGGAGGCTTTTATTTATGAAATTAGTACCATTAGGTGACAGAGTCGTATTAAAACAGTTAGAAGCAGAAACAACTACAAAATCTGGTATTGTGTTAACAAGCCAGTCACAGGAAAAGCCACAGGAAGCGGAAGTAATTGCGGTAGGACCTGGCACAGATGATGTGAAAATGGAAGTAAAAGTTGGAGATAAAGTTATTTATTCAAAATATGCTGGAACACAGGTAAAATTAGAAGGCGAAGAATATATTATTGTAAAACAAAATGATGTATTAGCAGTTGTAGAAGCTTAAATAGCGTATTTTTCATCGTTTATTCGATTAATGAAAGCATATAGTTTCCATAAAAAATATTGGAGGTAATCAAATTATGGCAAAAGAGATTAAATACGGAGCAGAAGCTCGTAAAGCATTAGAAGCAGGGGTAAATCAATTAGCAGATACAGTAAGAGTTACATTAGGACCAAAAGGACGTAACGTTGTATTAAGTAAACAGTTCGGCACACCACTTATTACAAACGACGGTGTAACAATTGCAAAAGATATTGAATTAGAAGATGCGTTCGAAAATATGGGAGCACAGATCGTAAAAGAAGTTGCGACAAAAACAAATGATGTTGCAGGTGATGGTACAACAACAGCAACTGTTCTTGCGCAAGCTATGATCAATGCAGGTATGAAAAACTTAGCAGCTGGTGCAAATCCTATTATTTTAAGAAAAGGTATGAAAAAAGCAACCGATGTAGCTGTAGATGCTATTAAAGAAATGAGCAGTACTGTAACAGGAAAAGATCAGATTGCAAAAGTTGCAGCGATCTCTGCTGGAGATGAAGAAGTTGGTAAGTTAGTAGCAGACGCTATGGAAAAAGTTTCTAACGATGGCGTTATTACAATTGAAGAATCTAAAACAATGCAGACAGAGCTTGACTTAGTAGAAGGTATGCAGTTTGATCGTGGATATATTTCTGCTTACATGTCAACAGACATGGAAAAAATGGTTGCAGAGTTAGATAATCCATATATCTTAATTACAGATAAAAAAATCAGCAACATTCAAGAATTACTTCCAGTACTTGAACAGATCGTACAAAGTGGAGCAAAATTATTAATTATTGCAGAAGATGTAGAAGGAGAAGCCTTAACTACATTAATTGTAAACAAATTAAGAGGAACATTTAATGTAGTTGCAGTAAAAGCTCCTGGATATGGTGATAGAAGAAAAGCCATGTTACAAGATATCGCAATTTTAACAGGCGGTAGTGTTATTTCAGAAGAAGTTGGATTAGACTTAAAAGAAGTGACAATGGATCAATTAGGACGTGCAAAATCTGTTCGTGTTGAAAAAGAAAATACAATTATCGTAGATGGCTGTGGTGAAAAAGAAGAAATCGAAGCTCGTATTTCTCAGATCAAAGCACAGGTAGAAGAAACAACATCTGAATTTGATAAAGAAAAATTACAAGAAAGACTTGCTAAATTAAGCGGTGGAGTTGCTGTTATCCGTGTAGGTGCTGCAACAGAAACAGAAATGAAAGAAAATAAACTTCGTCTTGAAGATGCGTTAGCAGCTACAAGAGCCGCTGTAGAAGAAGGAATCATTTCTGGTGGTGGTTCTGCTTATATCCATGCTTCTAAAAAAGTAGCAGAACTTGCAAAAACATTATCTGGAGACGAAAAAACTGGTGCAGAAATTATCTTAAAAGCATTAGAAGCTCCATTATTCCATATTACAGCAAATGCAGGTCTTGAAGGCGCTGTTATTATTAATAAAGTAAGAGAATCCCAAGTAGGAACAGGATTTGATGCCTTAAATGAAGAATATGTGAATATGATTGAAGCTGGTATCATCGATCCAGCAAAAGTTACAAGAAGTGCATTACAAAATGCCACATCTGTAGCTTCTACATTATTGACAACAGAATCTGTTGTAGCGGATATTAAAGAAGAAAATCCAATGCCACAGATGCCAGCTGGCGGAATGATGTAATAATTTACTCATAAAGAAATAAATAAAAAGAGTGAAACGCCGATGATATAGGTTTTTCATAAGAATTATAAGCTATTGTAGTCGATTGTCCAAGATAGGATGGCGATTGCAATAGCTTATTTTTTTATTTCATAGCTAGAAGTTATCGAAAGTCGCGAGGCGTGTTGGGCGCACACTTTGTTCGATGAGAGAAACGACAAATTTAGAAATTTTTTTACAAGAGAAATTGATAAAAAAATATCAATTTTTCCTTGTAATGACTGGGTTTCTGTCGTACAATAAGGTAAAGTAATAAAGTAAATGATTAGATTAACTAGTCAAAAATTTATTGACATGAAAGGTAAACAGAGATATAATAGTGAAAGAATGTTAAATAATTCACTTAAAATTAGGTTAAAATAAACAAAGAGGAGTTGTATCCATGTACAAAATCATGAGTAAAGAGAAGCTCAATGGAGCGGTGGAGTTAATGGAAATCCATGCTCCATATGTAGCAAGAAAATGTGAAGCTGGACAATTTATTATCATTCGTGTGGATGAAGAGGGAGAGAGAATACCTCTCACAATCGCTGACTATGATAGAGAAAAAGAAACCGTACAGATTATCTATCAAGTCGTTGGTTATTCTACAAAATTACTGAGTGAGTTAAAAGTTGGTGATTATGTAGAGGACTTTGTAGGTCCATTAGGTCAGCCAGCACCTCTTCATAAATGCGATCATGTGATTGGTGTAGCAGGTGGTGTAGGCGCTGCTCCATTGTATCCACAACTTCGTAAACTCCATGAAATGGGTGTGAAAGTAGACGTTATTATTGGGGGAAGAAGTGCAGAGTTTGTAATTTTAGAAGAGAAATTCCGTGAATTCTGTGACAATGTATATATTACAACGGATGATGGTAGCAAAGGAACAAAAGGATTTGTAACAACGGTTTTATCTGATTTAATTGAAAAAGGTGAGAAGTTTGATGAAGTAATCGCTATTGGACCATTAATCATGATGAAAAACGTTGTCAATGTAACAAAACCATTAAATATTCCAACTTCTGTTTCCTTAAATCCAATTATGATCGATGGAACTGGTATGTGTGGCGGATGTCGTGTAACAGTTGGCGGAGAAACAAAATTTGCTTGTGTTGATGGACCAGATTTTAATGGATTTGAAGTAGATTTTGATGAATGTATGAAACGTCAAGGGTTATTTAAGTCAGAAGAAAGCCAAGAAAAAGACCATGTTTGTCGTATTGGAAGAGGTTAAGTAGAATAGGAGTGGAAATAAAATGGCAGAAAGAAATATGAGTCTAAAAAAAGTTGCGATGCCAGAACAGGCACCGGACGTTAGAAATAAAAACTTTGAAGAAGTAGCACTAGGCTATACGAAAGAAATGGCAATGGAAGAAGCAAGACGCTGCTTAAATTGTAAACATTCTCCATGTGTCAATGGTTGTCCAGTTAATGTACCAATTCCTGAATTTATTCAAAAAGTGGCAGATGGAGACTTTGATGGAGCATACCAGACAATTACAAGAGAAAATGCCCTTCCAGCTATTTGTGGTCGTGTATGTCCACAGGAAAATCAGTGCGAAGGAAAATGTGTTCGTGGAATCAAAGGAGAACCAGTTGGTATTGGTCGCTTAGAACGTTTTGTTGCAGATTACCATATGGCAAAAAATGAAGAAGTAGAGCCAATCAAAGAAAAAAATGGAAAAAAAGTAGCAGTCGTTGGATGCGGTCCTGCAGGAATCACTTGTGCAGGAGAATTAGTGAAAAAAGGCTATGATGTTACAATTTTTGAAGCATTACATAAAGCTGGTGGCGTATTAAGCTATGGGATTCCAGAATTCCGTCTTCCAAAAGCATTAGTTGCAAAAGAAATTGAAACTGTTGAAAAACTTGGTGTAAAGATTGAAAAGAATGTTATCGTTGGACGTTCTATTACGATTGATGAGTTAATGGAAGAAGGATATGGTGCCGTCTTTGTTGGTTCTGGTGCAGGACTTCCTAGATTCTTAAATATTCCAGGGGAAAACTTATTAGGGGTTTATTCTGCCAATGAGTTTTTAACTCGTGTTAACTTGATGAAAGGATATAAATTCCCAGAGACACCAACTCCAGTAAAAGTTGGTAAGAAAGTAGCTGTTGTTGGAGCCGGTAACGTAGCTATGGACGCAGCTCGTACAGCAAAACGTCTTGGAGCAGAAGAAGTTTATATTGTATATCGTCGTAGTGAAGAAGAAGCTCCAGCGAGATTGGAAGAAATCCATCATGCAAAAGAAGAAGGTATTATCTTTAAGTTCTTAAATAATCCATGTGCAATTCTTGGAGACGAAAACGGATGGGTAAAAGGACTTGAAGTAGTGAAACAAGAATTAGGAGAACCAGATGCGTCTGGAAGACGTTCTCCACATCCAGTAGAAGGTTCTAACTATGTTCTTGATGTAGAATCCGTTATTATTGCAATTGGTCAAAGTCCAAACCCATTAATTCGTCAAACAACACCTGGACTTGAAGTACAAAAATGGGGCGGAATTATTGTCGATGAAGATACTATGAAAACAAGCAAAGAAGGCGTTTATGCAGGTGGAGATACCGTAACAGGTGCGGCTACTGTTATCCTTGCTATGGGTGCAGGAAAAACAGCTGCAAAAGCGATTGATGAGTATCTGAAAAATAAATAAAAATCCATTGAAAAGTAAATGGTAGAAAAAAGGAAACTGGCTGTTCAAAGCGATTGAGCATACAGTTTTCTTTTTTTAAATGATAGAAAATGGAATTTCTTATCTATTAAAAAGCATGTTATGGAAATGAGGTGTAACTACAGAGATGAAAACCAAAAATTTCTAATGAAGGGATAGGAATAATATTCTATCATTTTAAAAGAGATAATTAAGAAAATAAAGAAACAAAAGAATGAATTAGGTAGAAAAATTGCAAGATGGGTTATAAGAGAAAAAAATTCGTAGAACGATTAATCAAAGGGCTTGATTTTTCTAATATTTAATCGCTATAATAAATAAAATGAAAAAATTATTTGTTTTTTTAAAAGTTGTATTTTTTGGTTGACAGCGCAAATAATGTCTGTTAAGATACATAACAATATATTTTCGAGACAGGAACAAGCTCAACCAATAAAGTATATAGTTATTATTTATTTATAAAGCGATAAAAGAAAGAGAGGAAAAATGGAATGGGCAAAATTATCGGTGAAGGTATTACATTTGATGACGTATTGTTAGTACCTCAGTATTCAAACTTTATTCCAAATGATGTAGAGTTAGAAACTCAATTAACAAAAAAAATTAAATTAAATATCCCACTTATGAGTGCTGGTATGGATACTGTTACAGAGCATAGAATGGCAATTGCTATGGCAAGACAGGGTGGTATTGGTATTATTCATAAGAATATGAGTATTCAACAACAAGCGGAAGAGGTAGATAAAGTAAAACGTTCTGAATACGGTGTTATTACAGATCCATTTTATTTATCTCCAGAACATACATTAGAAGATGCTGATAATTTAATGGCAAAGTTCCGTATTTCTGGTGTGCCAATTACAGAAAATGGTAAATTAGTTGGTATTATTACAAACCGTGATTTAAAATTTGAAACAGATTTTACAAAGAAAATCAAAGAATCTATGACTTCTGAAGGGTTAGTAACAGCAAAAGAAGGCGTTACTTTAGAAGAAGCAAAAAAGATTCTTGCAAAATCAAGAAAAGAAAAACTTCCTATTATAGATGATGAAGGATATTTAAAAGGTTTGATTACCATTAAAGATATCGAAAAACAAATCAAATATCCAAATGCAGCAAAAGATGAGATGGGACGTTTACTTTGTGGAGCGGCTGTTGGAGCTACACCAGATATTTTAAATCGAGTAGATGAACTTGTAAAAGCACATGTGGATGTAGTTGTTGTAGACTCTGCTCATGGACATTCTGAAAACGTATTGAAAACGGTTCGTTTAATCAAAGAAAAATATCCAGAACTTCAAGTAATTGCTGGTAACGTAGCAACAGGAGCTGGAGCAAAAGCGTTAATTGAAGCTGGAGTTGATGCAGTAAAAGTTGGTATTGGACCTGGATCTATTTGTACAACACGTGTTGTATCTGGTATTGGGGTACCTCAGATTACTGCTGTTATGGATGCTGCAGAAGCGGCTGCTGAATACGGAATTCCAGTTATCGCAGATGGTGGTATTAAGTATTCTGGAGACATTACAAAGGCTATCGCAGCAGGTGCTCATGTTTGTATGATGGGTAGCTTATTTGCTGGGTGTGATGAAAGCCCTGGAGATTATGAATTATATCAAGGTAGAAAATATAAAGTATACCGTGGTATGGGATCTATTTCCGCTATGGAAAATGGTTCAAAAGACCGTTATTTCCAAGCCAATGCAAAGAAATTAGTTCCAGAAGGTGTAGAAGGCCGTGTTGCTTATAAAGGAACGGTTGAGGATACTATTTTCCAATTACTCGGCGGTTTAAGAGCAGGTATGGGATATTGTGGAACAAAAACAATTGAAGAGTTAATTGAAAGAGGTCAATTTGTGAAAATTACGGCTGCTTCCCTGAAAGAAAGCCATCCACATGATATTCATATCACAAAAGAGGCTCCAAACTACAGTGTTGAATAATAAGAGTCACAATCTTTCTACTAAGAAAAAGAAGTTTCGACGGATGATAATGCTAGGCGGGGGAATTACCTGCCTAGCATTTTTTATCGTATTTTATTTAAACCATATTTATGAGAGGAAAGTTCAAGATCAGGGGAATGAACTAGATCTAATCGTCGATTTACTTACAATCAATGACTATTCAAGACCGGGAACGATTCGGGAAAGGACAAATGGAATTGTGATTCATTATGTGGCCAATCCAGGAAGTACAGCAGAACAAAATAGAAATTATTTTGAAAGTTTAAAGGATACGAAAGAACGAAAAGCAAGTAGTCATTTTATTGTGGGGTTGGATGGAGAGATTGTACAGTGTATTCCATCAAATGAAGTTGCCTATGCTTCGAATCAAAGAAATGATGATACAATTTCCATTGAAGTTTGCCATCCTGATGAGAGTGGGAAATTTAATGAAAAGACGTATCAATCTGTTGTTAAGTTAGCTGCTTATATGGCAAATAAATATCATATAAAGACGAAAAATATTATTCGGCATTATGACGTAACAGGGAAATTATGTCCCAAATATTATGTAGAACATGAGGATGCATGGGAAGAATTAAAAGACAAAATAAGAGAGGCAAGATAAATCGTATGATACATAAAAAAATCTCTTAAGTTTGATGAAAGATAAAATCAGATTTAAGAGATTTTTTTATGTCATAGGAAATTCCTCGCAAGCGAGTTATCCTATAACATAAAAAAGCACTACGTGCGAGCGATGCGCAGGTCGCAATGGGGAAAATTTCACTTCGTAAACTGCGACCGGGAGGTTGGCTTTTTGTCAAATTTTTAGTAAAATAAAAATTAAAGATAAAAAATAAACGAAAAAAGAGTAAAAGTATGAGAGGGATCTTATGAGAACAAAAGTGATTTTGACAGTAGATGATGAAATACATATTTTAGAATTAATCGAATACAATTTGAACAAAAATGGATTTTCTGTATTGAAAGCAGAGAGTGGAGAAGAAGCGTTAGAGATTTTAAAAAGAGAAAAAGTGGATCTTGTATTGTTAGATGTGATGCTTGGCGGAATGGATGGGTTAGAGGTTTTGAAAAAAATCCGAAAAAATTCCCAATTAAAAAGGTTGCCAGTTATTTTATTAACGGCAAAAGATGGAGAATTTAATCGGGTGTTAGGTTTTGATTTAGGAGCGGATGACTATATTAGTAAGCCATTTGGAGTCCATGAGATGATCGCTAGAGTAAAAGCGGTATTAAGAAGAAGCGGTAATGGGACTATGGAAGTAGAAGAAAAAGAAGAGAGTTTATTGCGCTCTGGAAAACTTTGTATTGATAAGAAAAAGAGAGAAGTTTTATTAGAAGGAAAGAAGGTAGAATTAGCATTAAAAGAATTTGAATTGCTTTCTTTATTAGCAAAACATCCAGGTATGGTCTATACAAGAGAAACTTTGTTAGAAAAAATATGGGGCTTTGATTATTATGGGGAAACGCGAACCGTCGATGTCCATATTCGAAATTTAAGAAAAAAGTTAGAAATACAAGGAGAAGAATACCCATGTATTAAAACGGTACGAGGAGTTGGGTATAAGTTTGAGGTAGTATAGATGAAGAAGAAACTGATATTATCCTATGTCCTTATTGTATTCTGTTTATTAGGGGCTTGTGTGGACATTTGGAATCAAGGCTATTCTTATATTCAAAAGCAAAATGAGGAAATATTTTTGACAAAAGCTTTCTTGCTTGCAGATGAGATAGAAGAACAGCAGTTTGAATCAGAAGAGAAATTAATTCAGTATGCTTTGAATAAGGCAAAAAAGTTTGGATTTCGGATTACGATTCTTGACTTACAGGGAACGGTACTTGCTGATTCTAGTAGAGATGCTAAATTCATGAACAATCATGGAAATCGAGCAGAAGTAAAAGAGGCCATAGAAAAAGGAAGTGGCTCTTCTATGCGTGACTCTGTTGTAATGAAGGAGAAATATCATTATGGAGCGGTGCGATTCAAAAGTGGACAAATAGAAGGCGTTCTTCGATTATCAACTTCCTTATCCACATATCAAAAGATTTGGAAGCAAGTGGTACAAAAAATCGTTCTTTTAATGCTGTTTGGATTTGTTGGAGTGCTTTGTTTAGTCCTATTGTTTTCAAGAAAAATTATAAAACCCGTGGAACAAGTGACAGCTATGGCAGAGAAAATTTCAAAAGGAGATTATGAAGCCAGAATTACCGTGAAGGAACAAGATGAGATAGGACGGCTTGCACAGGCGTTTAATCGAATGTCAGAAAGTCTACAAGAGACGATGGAATATTTAAATAGTCGAAATTTAGAGTTAGAAAACTTTGAAGAAATGAGAAAACAATTCGTATCCAATGTAACGCATGAATTAAAGACACCATTGACTTCAATTCGAGGATTTGTGGATACTTTGAAAAATGGGGCGTTAGAAGATAAAGAATATGCAGAACATTTCCTTGATATTATTGATATTGAAGCTGAGAGGCTTGGAACATTAATTCAAGATATTTTGGTGTTATCTGAAATGGAATCGGGAAAACGACCATTTGAAGAAAAAGTTCCATGCGATTTAAAATTGATTTGGAACGAAGTGTATGAGCTGTTGCGAGTTCATTGTAAAAGTGGAGTGGAGTTAAAGAGTCAATTTGAAGAAGAAACAATAGAATTTTATGGGAACCCTTATCACTTAAAAGAAATTTTGTTGAACTTAGTGGATAATGCGTTAAATTATACCGAAAGAGGATTTGTAAAAGTTGTGTTTCAAAAGCAGGAAGATATGCTATTCATTGGTGTAGAGGATACAGGAATAGGAATTGAAAAGGAGCATTTGCCAAGATTATTTGAGCGATTTTATCGTGTGGATAAAGGACGTTCGAGAAAACAAGGGGGAACAGGACTTGGACTATCCATTGTAAAGCATATTGTGGAATTATATGATGGCACCATTGAAGTGATAAGTGTTCCTGAAAAAGGGAGTTGCTTTCTTGTAAAATTGCCTCTTTAAAGGAGGAAAAGTTTGAACTCGATAGAAATTTTTATGAAAAAGGAGTAAAACTTAGGGAATAGAAAGGAAAGAAAAGGAAGAGAGAATGAGTGAACAAAAGAATAATTCATGGCTAGTTTTATTGACATTATTAGTGTTAGGAGGAGCGATTATTTTTTGTATTGATGGTTATAAGCGTTTTCAATTTGGACAAGATTTAGATGTGGTTTCGATTGAGATGGGGCATTTTGGAGAAGATGCCCAAAAGAGCATTTATTTAAAGCAAACAAAAGAGACCGAAGAGGAAATGATACAGTATTTATCACAACACGTTTTTATAAAAAGTAAGGATAAAAACTGGAACGTACAAAAACAAGGGGAAAAAACACCTTATCTTTCTGTGATTGTTCAAGAAGGCGATGAACAAGAAAATCAATATCGAATTCGAATGGCAAAAGGAGAGAATCGGGTTGGAATTACTAGCTTAGATGAAAAAAATTCAAAAGAAGTAATGTATGAATTAATGAAAAAAGATTGGGAAAAGTTTCGAAGTGTTTTTTTGTCGTATTTTGAAGATGCAACAATACAGAAGTAAACAATAAACGGTTTCATTCATTAAAATTTTATTTTTTGAAAGAAAACACTTGTCAAATGAAGAAAAATGTTGTATTCTAACGTTAGTAAAGCTGTGTGACTGGCGGATCAGTGGAATTAACCACGGGGAGCACAGCCGATAAAAGCCGACCGCCTGGGCATGAGAAATACCTAGGCGATCGGCTTTTGATCTTTTTGAATCATACATATTAATATATATATATGTTTGTGCATCAAATTTCTCCTATAGTTCTCAAAGATTCAAAGGACAAAAGCCTCGCAAGGGTTTCTATTTTTTCTTAACAATATTGATCAAAGATTTTCCAACAAGCATTTTAAATAAATAAAAAATATAAAATAATATGGAGGAAACTATGAGAGCATTAATCAGTGTATCTGACAAAACAGGAATTGTAGAATTAGCAAAAGAACTCACTTCTTTAGGGGTGGAAATTATTTCAACTGGTGGAACTTATAAAAAGTTGCAAGAAGAAGGAGTGACGGCGATTGAAATTAGTGAATTGACTGGTTTTCCCGAATGTTTAGATGGGCGTGTAAAAACGCTTCATCCAATGGTTCATGCAGGATTGCTTGCTATGAGAAGCAACGAAGAACATATGAAGCAGATAGAACGCTTAGGTGTAAAACCAATCGATATGGTGATTGTGAATCTCTACCCATTTAAACAGACAATTATGAAAGACGGTGTCACAAGAGAAGAAGCAGTGGAAAACATCGATATTGGTGGACCGACAATGCTTCGTGCTGCTGCAAAAAATTATCAAGATGTGGCAGTTGTGATTGATCCAAGAGACTATGAAAAAGTGCTTTCAGAATTAAAAGAGAATGGACAAGTTTCCCTTGATACAAAATTTTATCTTATGCAAAAAGTGTTTATGCATACAGCCAACTATGATGCGATGATTGCTGATTACTTAAAAAAGGAACGTCATGATGAAGAACTACCAGAGACATTAACTATGACATTTGAAAAGGTACAAGATATGCGTTATGGTGAAAATCCACATCAAAAAGCAGCTTTTTATCGAGAAGTCGGAAAGCAAGTTGGTTCTTTAGTTGATGCAGTTCAATTAAATGGAAAAGAATTATCTTTTAATAATATTAATGATACCAATGGCGCATTAGAATTATTAAAAGAATTCGAAGAACCAACGGTAGTTGCTTGTAAGCATGGAAATCCTTGCGGTGTCGGTTCTGCTGATACGATTATAGAGGCATGGACAAAGGCATATGAGGCAGACAAAGTATCCATTTTTGGCGGTATTGTGACAGTGAATCGAGAAGTGACAAAAGAACTTGCAGCAAAAATGCAAAAGATTTTCTTAGAAGTTATTGTAGCACCTTCTTATACGAAGGAGGCACTTGAAATTTTACAGTCTAAGAAAAATGTAAGGGTTCTTCAGTTAGACAATATTTCTGTTCCACAAAAAGAAACGGCGTATGACTTGAAAAAAGTAAATGGTGGCTTAATTGTACAAACCATTGATAGTAAATTAATGAGCGAAGAAGAAATGAAAGTTGTGACAAAAATACAACCAACCGCGGAACAACTAGAAGACTTAATGTTTGCATGGAAGATGGTGAAGTTTGTAAAATCCAATGGAATTGCAGTGGCGAAAAACAAACAATCTATCGGAATTGGGCCTGGACAAGTCAATCGTATTTGGGCGGCAAAACAATGTTTTGAGCATGCAAAGGAATTAATTGGCGATGATGCTACACAAGGTGCTGTATTAGCTTCCGATGCATTCTTTCCATTTGATGATTGTGTAGAAGCTGCTCATGAAGCGGGAATTCAAGCGATTATCCAACCGGGAGGCTCTGTAAGAGATCAAGATTCCATTGATAAATGCAATGAATATGGAATTGCTATGATTTTTACTGGAATGAGACATTTTAGACATTAATTATCCTTTATAAAACTAGACTGTAATAGGAATTAAAAATATTCCTGTTATAGTCTGGTTTTTTTATTTCATAGGAAATACATTGTTACATTCATTTGTAAAAGTGCTATTTCCTATGAAATATTCATTCTATAAAAAACATTTTGTGGAAACAAGACAAGTTGGCATACAAAAAGTTATCAGATTATTTCTTTCGTTTGAACGATATGGATAAGGTTTATCATAAAGATAAGAATTATTAAATAAAAAAGGAGAAATCCAAATAAAAAAATAGAAAATAGAAAAATGTAGAAATTTTATTGGGAGATAAAAGCAGAATGAACGAGATGTAAAGAAAAAATGAGAAGTTTCTTTATTCTTAAATCAATCTGTTTAAAAGAGGTTTCATGATGGTTTTATTTTTGTGAAAATACAATAAAAAAATAAAAAGGATTTTTAAAGAAAAAATCTCAATAATGAATTCTAAAAAAAAATACTTTCTATTTTCTGAAAAATTCTGTATGATAATAGAAATCATTTATGCAAGAAAACCACAGAATGTGCTTTTTGTCGTTTTAAGAAACTCTTAGGAGCAAAAATAAATTGAATAAATAGTTTTATATTTATTCATAAAAGAGTTCCAAAACGAATGATGACAAAATAGAAAATTTAAGAAAGAGAGGAAAATGGAATGTTTCAAGAAGAATTTAAAGATGTTGTAAAAACGGGAATGATAAAAAATCGTTTTTTAAAGAAAAATCCATTGGGCTATTTTATTTCATCAATTATTGCAGGACTTTTTATTGCAGTAGGAGGATTTGTAGCTTTTTTAATTGGCTCAATCGTATCCGTAGGGGAAGTAGCATCGTTAACAAAAGTGATTCAAGCAATCACATTTGCTTCTGCCCTTAGTTTGATCGTAATGGCAGGGGCAGAATTATACACAGGAAACAATTTTGTTATGGCTTCTGCTTCTTTAAGAAAGCAAGTACCATGGAAAGATACTATTCGACTTTGGATTACTTGTTGGATTGGAAACTTAATCGGTTCTCTCATTTCTGCTGTTGCATTTCAATTAACAGGAATACCAAAAGGCAGTGTAGGTGCTTATTTTGCTACGATTGCAGAAGGAAAAATGGCAATTGCACCGTTGTCTCTTTTACTACGAGCAATGTTTTGTAACATATTAGTATGTCTTGCTATCTGGTGTAGTATTAAATTAAAATCAGAATCTGGAAAACTGATTATGGTATTTTGGTGCATTATGATTTTTATGATCTGCGGATTTGAACATAGCATTGCCAATATGAGTGTTTTAATGGTTGGATTATTAAATGGAGCAGGAGCAGATGTAAGCATTGCAGGATATATTTATAATATTGCAATTGTAAGTATTGGAAATCTCCTTGGTTCTGTTTTCGTTGTCGCAATTCCATATCATATTATTTCAAAAGAGATAGTAGAATAAAAGATAAAATATAATTTGATAAGTTTCTATTGAACTTTACATAAGCAGCTAATCTTTTCGACTACGAACGTGAGCAATTGTTCTTGTTATCGTTGATTAGCTGCTTTTTTATGTTATAGGAATTGCTCGGGCGCGGCAAAGTGTGCGTTGCTAGAAGTTATCGAAAGTCGCGAGGAGTGTTAGGCGCACACTTTGTTCTAATTGTTTCGGTATGAGAAGAGAAGAAAAGGGAAATAAATGTTGTTAGGAAGGACCGTGTAGCAAATATTTGAGCTATTTTTCAATGAAATAACAATGAGAAAAAATGACAGTAAGGGTGAAAACTGGTAGATTCATGGAAAAGCAGTTGTAAGAATGAAAAGAATCCCGTATAATGAATGGAGAAGTTAGGGGATTAAATTAAAAAGAAGGAAAGGAGTGTACAGAATAAGGTTTTATTTTGTACAATAACGATATGTTTGAAATAATAGGACAAGTCTATGGGGCGTATACACTAGAAGAACGCACCCATTTAAAAGAATTAAATGCAACAGGATATATTATTCGTCATAATAAGACAAAAGCGAGAATTGTTGTTATTTCCAATGAAGATGACAATAAAGTGTTTACGATTGGATTCCGCACACCGCCAAAGGATAATACAGGGGTGCCTCACATTATGGAACACTCTGTATTATGTGGTTCTAAAGAGTTTCCAGCAAAAGATCCATTTATTGAATTAGTAAAAGGCTCTTTAAATACCTTTTTAAATGCTATGACCTATCCAGATAAAACTGTTTATCCAGTGGCAAGTTGTAATGATAAAGATTTTCATAATTTAATGCACGTTTACTTAGATGCGGTATTTTATCCAAACATTTACGAACGTCCACAGATTATGATGCAGGAAGGTTGGCACTATGAAGCGGAAACAATGGATGCACCAATTCAATATAATGGTGTCGTTTATAATGAAATGAAAGGTGCATTTTCTTCTGCTGATGAACAGCTTTCTCGTTTAATAAAGGTTTCATTATTAAAAGGCACACCATATGAGTTTGAATCTGGTGGAGATCCAAAGTATATTCCAGATTTAACACAGGAAGACTTTTTAGAATTCCATAGAACTTACTATCATCCATCGAACAGTTATATTTATCTTTATGGGGATATGGATTTTGAAAAAGATCTAGCGTGGATGGACGAACATTATTTAAGCAAATTTGAGGAATTACAAATTGATTCTGAAATTACGACTTGCGATGCTTCTATGGCAGAAAGAAGAGTCGTGGAAGAGTATTCCATTAGTGAATCAGAAAAAGAAGAAGATAATACGTATTTAAGTTGGAATACAGTCGTTGGAACAAGCCTTGATAAAGAGTTATATCTTGCTTTTCAAATTCTTGATTATGCTTTGTTTTCAGCTCCAGGAGCTCCGATTAAAAAGGCATTAATCGATGGTGGAATTGGAAAAGATATCGATAGTTCTTATGATAATGGCTTATTGCAACCAATGTTTTCTGTCATTGCAAAAAATGCAAATCCATCGGATGAAGAAAAGTTCTTATCCATTCTTTATGGAGAGTTCAAACGCATAGTAGAACAAGGGGTGGATCGCCGTTCTTTAGAAGCTGCCATTAATTACTATGAGTTTAAATATCGGGAAGCGAACTTTGGAAGATTTCCAAAAGGCTTAATGTATGGACTTCAATTATTTGATAGCTGGCTTTATGATGATGCGAAGCCATTTATCCATTTACAGACAGAAGAAACGTTTGCGTTCTTAAAACAAAATTTAGATTCTGGTTATTTTGAACAGTTAATAGAACGTTACTTCCTTCATAACGATCATACAACAGTAGTCGTGTTAAAACCGAAAAAAGGATTAAATGACGAGGCAGAGCAAAAGGTAAAGGAAAAATTAAGTGCCTATGAAAAAACGCTCACAAGAGAAGAAAAAGAGGCCATTGTAGAAGGCACAAAAGCGTTAAAGGCTTATCAAGATGAGCCATCCACACAAGAAGAATTACTGACAATTCCTATGCTTGAAATTTCGGATATTAAAAGAGAAATTCAACCACTCTATAATAAGGAAGAAGAAATTTGTGGTACAAAAGTGATTAGCCATGAATTATTTACAAATGGAATTGTTTACACCTCTTTGAATTTCAAATTGGATCATTTAACAGAACAACAATTGTCTTTTGCCTCTTTATTAACAGCGATTTATCAATTTGTGGATACGGAACATTTTACGTATAATGAGTTAGCCAATGAAGTGAACATTGAAACAGGTGGCATTTATACGAATGTAACTGTTTTACCAACAAAGGATAAAAATCCACTTCCAATCTTGGAAATTCGTGGAAAAGCGTTAGAAGATAAATGCGATTCTATGTTAGAATTAATGAAAGAGATTTTATTCCATTCTAAGTTAGAGGACAAAAAACGTCTAAAAGAAGTATTAGAAGAGACAAAATCTCGTATGCAAATGCAGTTATCCGCACAAGGACATTCCGTATCTGCAAATCGTGTCATGTCTTATTTTTCAAAAGTGTCTTACGAAAAGGAATGTGTATTAGGAATTACGTTCTATAGTATGTTACTCGATCTATTAGAAAATTATGAAGAAAAGGCAGATTGGCTTATAGAACAATTAAAAGAAACACAAAAGGCAATGTTCCAAAAACAAAACTTAATCGTAAGTTATACTTCTGGTGTGTTAGCAAAAGACACATTGAAAACAGGATTTGAACATTTTGTATCTTCTCTTTATGAAGATGAAGAGGAAAGAGAACTTTTAGTAGTAGAGCCTTCTGTGAAAAACGAAGGATTCCAAACAGCGAGCCAAGTGCAGTATGTGGCAACAGGTGGTAATTTCTGTGAAAAAGGATTTCAGTATACAGGGGCGTTAAAAGCGTTACAAGTGATGTTCTCCTACGACTATTTATGGTTGAATATTCGTGTGAAAGGTGGAGCGTATGGCTGTATGTGTGGATTTACGAGAACAGGAGATTCTTATTTCACTTCTTATCGTGATCCAAACCTTATGGAGACATTTGAAGTGTACCAAAAAGCATCCGAATATGTAAGAGAGTTTGATTGTGACGATCGGGATATGACGAAATATATTATTGGAGCCATTGGTTCTATGGATATTCCAATGGAACCTTCTGCAAAAGGAGCGCGTTCTTTCAACTGTTATTTAATGGGAATCACAGAAGAAGAATTACAAAGAGAGCGTGATGAACTTCTTGCTACAAATCAAGAGACCATTCGCGGATTAGCGGACTTAATTCATTCCGTTACAGAAGAGAAATTAATTTGTGCTGTTGGTGGCGAAACAAAATTAAAAGAAAGTGAAGGACAGTTTAAACAACTTCGCAGCATTTTCTAAAGAAGGAAAAGCAAGCGATGAAAATAAGAGATCCAATGGAGCATAGTTGGATCTCTTATACGTTATGACAAAGAGCTGATGAGAAAGGATTTTCTTTCATTAGCGAGAAAAGAAAGGGAATATAATATGGCAAAAAATAAATTTAAATCTGGATTTGTGACACTGATCGGACGTCCAAATGTTGGAAAATCAACGTTAATGAATCATTTAATTGGACAAAAGATTGCGATTACATCCAATAAACCACAGACGACAAGAAACCGAATTCAGACGGTTTATACAGATGAGAAAGGGCAGATTATTTTTCTTGATACTCCAGGGATGAACCGAGCAAAAAATAAGCTTGGAGAATATATGCTAACCGTAGCGCAAAGAACATTAAATGAAGTGGATGTCATTTTATGGGTCGTAGAAGCCAGTGAATACATCGGACCAGCAGAACAATATATTATTGAACAGTTAAAACAGACAAAAACACCAGTGATTTTAATTATTAATAAAATCGATACGATCGATAAAAATCAAATTGGAGCCGTGATGAAAGCCTATAAAGGGGTTCTTCCAGTTGCCGATATGATTCCAGTATCTGCATTGAGAAGTCGTAATATGGACGAAGTCATTCAAGCGATTTTAAAACAACTTCCAGAAGGACCACAATATTATGACGAAGACACGATTACCGATCAGCCAGAGCGTCAGATTGTGGCGGAATTAATCCGTGAAAAGGCACTTCGTTGTTTAGATAAAGAAGTACCTCATGGAATTGCAGTTATGATCGATCAGATGAAAACACGTCCAAATGGTGCCATTGTGGATATTGATGCAACGATCGTATGTGAAAGAGATTCTCATAAGGGAATTATTATTGGAAAACAAGGAGCCATGTTAAAGAAAATAGGAACACAAGCTCGCATTGAGATCGAAGGTTTGCTAGATATGAAAGTAAATTTACAGCTTTGGGTAAAGGTAAAGAAAGATTGGCGTGATAGTGAATTATTATTAAAGAACTACGGTTATGATAAAAAAGATCTGAATTTATAAAGAATTTAGGAGAGAAGAGAATGGGTGAACTTGTTACAATGACAGCTATGGTGTTATCCGCTTCTAATGTAGGGGACTTTGACAAGAGAATTGTATTGCTTACAAAAGAAAGAGGAAAAATCTCTGCTTTTGCAAAGGGGGCAAGAAGACCCAATAGTCCATTTGTTGCCATTTGTCAGCCTTTTTCTTTTGGTCAATTTTCGTTTTATGAAGGGCGGAGCTCCTATAACTTACATCATGCGGAAATTACGAATTACTTTCAGGAACTTCGCAGTGATTTAGATAGCATTTATCTTGGAATGTATTTTTGCGAATTTGCAGATTATCTCACAAGAGAAAATAATGATGAGGGTGCGATTTTAAAATTGCTGTATCAGAGTTTACGAGCTCTTGGAAAAGGGACAATTAAAAAGTCATTAGTACGCTATATTTATGAAATCAAAGTATTAGCGTATTATGGGCAAGCTATGGAGACCTTTTGCTGTGTTAAGTGCAAAAAAGAAGAGCCATTAGTTGCGTTTGACAGTGAGAGTGGGGGAGTTCTTTGCTTGGATTGTAAAAAAATGATGAAAGGGACGATTGGAATTCATCCGTCCACTCTTTATGCATTACAATATATTCTAGCCAGTCCATTAGAAAAATTGTATACGTTTACGGTTTCAGGCGAAGTATTAAAACAATTAAAAGCCATTACAGAACAATATATTCGCGTGTATGTGGATAAAAAATTTAAAACTTTAGATTTTCTTATGGATAGTTATTGAAAATTGAGACAATAGACGGTACAATAAGAGGAACGTAAAATTTTATATTGTCACCAAAAGGGTAGGAATGAAAATAACGTGACAGGATAGGAGTTTATTGTGAAAAAAACTACAAAAATGATGGTGATTTTTTGTGTAACAGCAAGTATTTTAACAGCCTGTGGAAATCCTATGAAAAAAATGGATAAGAACACCGTATATTTAAAGAAAGATAGTACGGTAGAAAGTCTTTCCATCGAAGATTTTGATAAGCCTTATTATAAGGAAGAAGAATTGAAATCTTTTATTGATGAAGAAGTAAAAAGTCAACAAGAGGCTCGCGGGGAAGAGAGTGTTTCTGTTTCAGAGTTTAAAGTGGAAGACAAAAAAGTCACCTTAGATTTAAAATATCAATCGGTGGAAGATTATGTACAGTTTACAGATACTATTTTGGAAACAGGAACATATAATGAACAAGTATTTCAGGATTCCTTCACATTTATCGATGCGGATTCTAAGGAAGAAGTAGTCGATAGTATTAAAGAGGATGGAGAACTTCAATACGTAAAAATAAAAGACCCGGAAGAAATGCAAGTATTAGTCGATGGAGACGTTTTGTATTATTCAAAAAACATAGAGTTAGTAAAGAAAAATTTAGTAAAAGTTCCTGCTGGAACAGAGAGTGTCATCCTTTATAAACAAAAAGGATGATAAGATTTTGTCAAATAACTTGACAAACGATATGGATAATAGCATAATCGTTTTAAAGAATAATTAAGAAAATAGAATGTAGAGGTAAAGAAACTATGGAAAAGACAATGGAGAAAATCGTTGCTTTAGCGAAAGCCAGAGGATTTGTGTATCCAGGATCTGATATTTATGGAGGACTTGCAAATACTTGGGACTATGGAAATCTTGGTGTTGAATTAAAAAACAATGTAAAAAAAGCTTGGTGGAAAAAATTCATTCAAGAGAACCCATACAATGTTGGAGTAGATTGTGCTATTCTGATGAATCCTCAAACATGGGTTGCATCTGGACATTTAGGTGGCTTCTCTGATCCATTAATGGACTGTAAAGAATGTCATGAAAGATTCCGTGCAGATAAAATTATTGAAGATTTTGCAGGAGAAAAAGGAATCGAACTTGGAAGTTCTGTTGATGGATGGACAAATGAACAAATGGAACAGTTTATTAAAGAACATGAAGTTCCATGTCCAACTTGTGGAAAACATAACTTTACAGGAATTCGTCAGTTTAACTTAATGTTTAAAACATTCCAAGGAGTAACAGAAGATGCAAAAAATACGGTGTATTTAAGACCGGAAACTGCACAGGGTATTTTTGTGAACTTTAAAAATGTGCAAAGAACATCTCGTAAAAAAATTCCTTTTGGTATTGGACAGATCGGTAAATCTTTCCGTAATGAAATTACTCCAGGTAACTTTACATTCCGTACTCGTGAATTTGAACAGATGGAATTAGAATTCTTCTGTGAACCAGATACGGATCTTGAATGGTTTGATTACTGGAAAAACTTCTGTATTAATTGGTTAAAATCTCTTGGTATGAAAGAAGAAGAGATGAGAGTTCGTGACCACGATCAAGAAGAACTTTCTTTCTATAGTAAGGCAACATCTGATATTGAATTCTTATTCCCATTTGGTTGGGGAGAATTATGGGGAATTGCAGATCGTACTGATTATGATTTAACACAGCATCAAAATGTGTCTGGACAAGACTTAACTTATTTTGATGATGAGAAAAAAGAAAAATACATTCCATATGTTATCGAACCATCATTAGGTGCTGACCGTGTGACACTTGCTTTCTTATGCGGTGCTTATGATGAAGAAGAATTAGAAGGTGGAGATGTTCGTACAGTTCTTCACTTCCATCCAGCGTTAGCTCCTGTAAAAATTGGTGTTCTTCCTTTATCCAAAAAATTAGGAGAAGGAGCAGAAAAAATTTACGCTGAGTTATCAAAATACTATAACTGTGAATATGATGATAGAGGAAACATTGGAAAACGTTATAGAAGACAAGATGAAATTGGTACTCCATTCTGTATCACATATGACTTTGAATCTGAAACAGATGGTGCAGTGACCGTTCGTGATCGCGATACTATGGAGCAAGAAAGAATTAAAATTGAAGACTTAAAAGCATATTTTGAAAAGAAATTTGAATTTTAAGAAGAGACGATGAGAAACGCAGTTTTAGAAAGAGCGAGAAAGCTTTTTCTAAGACTGCGTTTTTTGTTTAAGCAAAGACAACAAGCCATGGGAGAGCATTTATGATTATAATTGTTGAAATACATCGATTTAATAGTTAAAGTGCATAAAAAATAGATAAAAATAAAAAGAATTAACAGCAAAGTGTTCACAAAAAGGTCAAAATGTGTTATAATAAACATGGTTTCAAAAAGTAGTGAATTTAGGAGGTAAATTACTATGGCTAAATGGGTTTATATGTTCAAAGAAGGCAATGCAGATATGAGAAACCTTCTCGGAGGTAAAGGTGCTAACTTGGCAGAAATGACAAACTTAGGTTTGCCAATTCCTCAAGGATTCACCGTAACAACAGAGGCTTGTACGGACTATTATACACAAGGAAAGCAAATTTCAGAAGAAATTAAGCAACAGATTTTTGAAGCCCTACATACATTAGAAGAAATCAATGGTAAGAAATTTGGTGATAATGAAGATCCATTACTCGTTTCTGTTCGTTCAGGAGCAAGAGCCTCCATGCCGGGTATGATGGATACCATCTTGAATTTAGGATTAAATGATGTGGCAGTGGAAGGTTTCGCAAAGAAAACTGGCAATCCAAGATTTGCATATGATTCCTATCGAAGATTTATCCAAATGTATTCTGACGTTGTAATGGAAATACCAAAATCTTATTTTGAGAAAATTATTGATGAGGTAAAAAGTACGAAAGGTGTCACTTTTGATACAGAGCTTGACATCGAAGATATGAAAGAACTTGTCAAGAGATTCAAAGCTCTTTATGAAAAAGCGATGCAACAAGAGTTCCCACAAGACCCAGCAGAGCAGTTAATGGGAGCAGTAAAAGCGGTCTTTCGTTCTTGGGATAATCCACGTGCTATCGTATATCGACGCATGAATGACATTCCAGGAGATTGGGGAACTGCTGTTAATGTGCAGACAATGGTATTTGGTAATATGGGCAATACCTCTGGTACTGGAGTTGCCTTTACCCGTAATCCTTCTACTGGTGAGAAGGGTATTTTTGGAGAATACTTAATCAATGCACAAGGAGAAGATGTTGTTGCCGGTGTTCGTACGCCACAGCCAATTTCTAAATTAGCAGAGGATCTTCCAGACTGTTATAAAGAATTCATGGAATTAGCCATGAAGCTAGAAAATCATTATCGGGATATGCAAGATATGGAATTTACCATCCAAGAAGGAAAATTGTATTTCTTACAGACTCGTAATGGAAAGAGAACGGCTCATGCAGCCATTAAAATCGCTTGTGATTTAGTGGATGAAGGCATGATTACTCCACAAGAAGCAGTGCTTCGTATTGATGCAAAATCTTTAGATCAGTTGTTACATCCAACTTTTGATAAAGACGCATTAAAAGAAGGAGAAGTAATCGGTAGCGCTCTTCCTGCTTCTCCAGGGGCTGGTGCAGGTAAAGTATACTTTACGGCAGATGATGCGAAAAAGGCAGGAGAAAGAGGAGAACGAGTTATTCTTGTTCGTCTAGAAACATCTCCAGAAGATATTGAAGGTATGCAAGCATCTCGTGGTATTTTAACGGTTCGTGGTGGTATGACATCTCATGCAGCTGTTGTAGCTCGTGGTATGGGTACTTGTTGTGTATCTGGATGTGGAGAAATTGTAATCGATGAAGAAGCAAAAGTATTTACATTAGGTGGTCATACATTCCATGAAGGAGATTATATTTCTTTAGATGGCTCTACTGGTAACATTTATAAAGGGGATATTAAAACAGTGGATGCCTCTGTAGATGGCAACTTTGGAAGAATTATGGCATGGGCAGATGAATATAGAACATTACAAGTTCGTACGAACGCAGATACTCCTGCTGATACAGCAAATGCAGTGAGACTTGGCGCAGAAGGTATTGGACTTTGCCGTACTGAGCATATGTTCTTTGATGCACAAAGAATTCCAAAAATTAGAAAAATGATCCTATGTAAAACACAAGAGGCAAGAGAAAGAGCATT